>NZ_QHHV01000094.1:0-30800 GCF_003947245.1 Actinoplanes sp. ATCC 53533
ATCGCGGCCGCCAAGCAGCACGACGTGCTGCTCATCGATGAGGCACTGGCCACCGGTGACGCCAAGTTCCGCCGGCGCAGCGAGCAGCGGGTGCGTGAACTGCGCGCGCAAGCCGGCACGGTCTTCCTGGTGAGCCACAGCGAGCAGTCGATCCGGGACACCTGCGAGCGGGCCATCTGGCTCGAGTCCGGCCTGATCCGCGCCGACGGACCCACCGACGACGTGCTGAAGGAGTACGAGGCCTACGTCAAGCGGTAGGCCCCGCACTCCCCTCGGTCAGCGCATCGACAGGTGCACGTGGTTGGTGTGATCGCTCGACGGGTCGCCGCCGGCGCCGGAATACGACTTCCAGCCGCTGCTGGGCAGCCAGATCCGCCGGAACCAGATGACGTAGAGCACACCGAGCCGGCTGGCGTTACTGATGAAATAGTTCGCCAGCCGGTTGCCGTAATCCTTGCTGCTCCCGGTCGCGTCGCCGCCGAAGCCGTTCTTGTCGGCGGCGAAGTCGCAGGCCCGGCCCTTCGGGTGCTCACCGCTGTTCTGCTCGCGGAAGCACGCGACGAAGCGGGTGAAACCATCCTTCTTCGCCTCCTGCATCGCGTGCAGGGTGCGCGGTGTGATGCAGCCCGAAGTGGTCGGGTCGTTGACGCTGCACGACTCGTCCGGCAGCGAGCCGTCCGAGTTGCGCCGGGCGGCCGAGGCCACTGAGCTGTTGCCGCCGCCGCCGCTGCTGGTAGTAGTTGATCCGCTGTCGCCGGACGAGTCGTTCGCCGCGCTGGCGGCGTTGGCCGCCTTGAGGGCGCTCTCCGCCTGGTTCTTGCGCTTGGCCATGACGTCGACCTGACGCTGCCCATCACGGACTGCGGTGTCGATCGCCACCTTCGCCTGCTGCTGCTGGGTCTTGACGCCCTTGAGATCGCGCACCGCGCGGTCCTGCTTGACGGCGATCATCTCCAGGGTCTGCGCCCGGTCCAGCATGCTGTCGGCGGAGTTGGCGGTGATCAGCGCCGCCATCGGCCCGAGCCGGCCGGTGCGGTACGTCTGCTGGACGATCTTGTCCAGCGCCGCCTGCTTGGGGCCGAGATCGGCGTCGATCTCCTTGAGCTTGGCGGTCAGCTGCTGCTGACGCTTTTTGGAACGCTCCAGGGCTTCCTTGGCCTCGACGAAGCCCTTGGACGCCTCTTCGAGCTGCTGGACCAGGGACTTCGAGCCGCCCTCGCCGTCGTCGCCCGAGTCGCCCGGCGCGGCGAGGGGGCGGGGGGCCGCGGAGGCGGAGGTGGGGGCGGCGAGCGCCAGCCCTGTGGTGGCGACGAGGACCGCGAGCACGGTCGCTAATCGCCGGCGGACGGGTTTGAACCTCACGAACATTCCTTCCGTCGGCCGCCGACCGGGTTAGCTGACGGGTTCGGGATGGAAGTGATCCCTACGGATCCGCGCGGGCACGCTGATCCGATTCACCCCATTACTCGGGTGGTTCCCCGGCTCGCCTTGCGGCGATTAGGCGGCGGTCTGCGCTGAGACCGTGACGAAGACTACCCATCAATGCTAGGAATCGACAGTCGTCGTACCCTATGCGACCGACTAAGCACTCGGGGTGAGCGACTACAGAGAGAGTGCAACGACTCACATTGATATGTCGTTACGGCCCATGACCTCGTCATTCCATCGAGTGGTAACGGAAAGTCGTTGTGCGGTAACGCTTTTACGCCCGCGGGAGGCCTGCCACCTGGGCCGTTGTCAGGTAAGCTGGCCGCCGGTTACTGCCACAGAGGTGCCGCCCCCAAGGCACCGGCAGCCCACCATCTAATCGTCGCAAGATGAGCCGGGGAACCACAGAGACACCGGGGTGAATCCACGAGTCAGTGGTAGGGATCGCTTCCGTCCCGAACCCGTCAGCTAACCCGGCCGGTGGTCACGCGGAAGGATTCTGAATGACGGCAAGACCCCGCCGGTGGCAGATTCTCGCCCTGGCACCGCTCGCCGCGGTCGCGATGATGTTCGCGCCCGCATCCCCGGCGAATGCCGCCCCGGACGACCCGGCGGCCACCGCCGACGACGGCGACGACAATCCGCTGTTGAACGACGTGCTCGACTCCACGGGCCGGCGTTACCTGACGGCGAAGGCGGCGGTCGCGAAGTCGACCAAGGCTCAGCTCGGCTACTCCCTGCGCGTCAAGGACGCCGAGGCGAAGCGCGACAAGCTGCTGCCCGAGGTGGGTGCGGTCGCCGCGCAGCAATACCGCACCGGCGGCATATCGACGATGGGCTTCCTGCTCAACACCGACGGCCCGGACGGCTTCCTCAAGAAGGCGGTCTCCCTTGAGGAGATCAACGCCCTCAACGACGGCAAGCTGCGCGAGCTCGACGAGGCCATCGACGCGGTGAGCAAGGCCAAGGCCCGCCTCGACCAAGAGGTCAAGACCCAGAAGCAGAACTTCGCGCTGATGGCAAAGCAGAAGGAATCGGCCGAGAAGGCCCTGGCCCAGGTCGGCGGCAAGACGGTGACCGGCGGCTTCGTGGTCGCCAAGTCCAAGGTCGCCGCGCCGGCGCCGCGCAACTCCGACGGCGAGTTCGGCCCGGAGTCCTGCAACGTCGACGACCCGACCACGGGTGGCTGCATCACGGCGCGCACCTCGCACATGTACAAGGAAGTGAAGAAGGCGGGGTTCAACCGATTCGTCGGTTGTCACCGCAACGGCGGCCCGTTCGAGCATCCCAAGGGCCGCGCCTGCGACTGGTCCCTGCAGAAGAGCGGATTCTCGCCCTGGCACAACCGGGACACCCGGGAGTACGGCAACAACCTGATGGCCTTCCTGGTGCGTAACGCCGACCGACTGGGCATCCTCTACGTGATCTGGAACAAGCAGATCTGGCAGCCCGCCAGCGGCTGGCACTCGTACAGCGGCCCCAGCGACCATACGGACCACGTACACGTCTCCATGCTTTAGCGCGACAGCGCGAAGAAGCCCCCGGTCCTCCTCGCGGAGGACCGGGGGCTTCTTTCTTTTTCGGTCTTCAGGCCCGGGTGGCCCGGCGGACCGGGGAGCGACCGGCCGGCTGGGTCGGCGCCGGGCCGGTCGGCGGCGCCGGCGGGATCGGCAGCACGACCGGCTTCACCTGGGTGATGGTGACCTCCTTGCCGTGGTGCAGCAGGTCGAGACGGGCCGAGCCGCCGCCGTTGCGCAGCGAGTAGGTGACCTCCTCCGCCGTCACCTCCACCCGCAGTCGCAGGCCACGCCAGAGCAGCGAGAACTCCAGACCGGTGATCCGGCTCGGCAGCCGGGGCGCGAAGGACAGCTGCCCGTTGAAGTCCCGCATCCCGCCCAGGCCCGCCACCAGGGCGATCCAGGAACCCGCCAGCGACGCCACGTGCACGCCGTCGCGGGCGTTCTGGTGCAGGTCGTGCAGGTCCATCAGGGCGGCCTCGCCCAGGTAGTCGTGGGCCAGCTCCACGAAGCCCACCTCGGCGGCCATCACGGCCTGCACACAGGCCGACAGCGACGAGTCCCGCACGGTACGGGCGTCGTAGTACGCGAAGTTGCGGGCCTTCTCCTCCGGCGTGAAGGCGTCACCGCGCACGTACATCGCCATGACCAGGTCGGCCTGCTTGACCACCTGCTTGCGGTACAGGTCGAAGTACGGGTAGTTCAGCAGCAGCGGGTAGGCCTCCGGCGGAGTGTTCTCGAAGTCCCACTCCTGCAGCCGGGTGAAGCCCTCCGACTGCTGGTGCACGGCCAGCTCGCGGTCGTACGGGATGTGCACCGACGCCGCCGCATCCCGCCAGGACGCCGACTCCTCGTCGTCCACGCCCAGCTTGCGGGCCAGTTCCGGATGGCGCTTGGCCGCGTCCGCCGCGGCGAGCATGTTCTGCTGCGCCATCAGGTTGGTGTAGACGTTGTCGTTGACCACGGCTGTGTATTCGTCCGGGCCCGTGACGCCGTCGATGTGGAAGCGGCCGTGCCGGTCGTGGTGCCCGAGCGAGCGCCACAGCCGGGCGGTCTCGATGAGCAGCTCCAGGCCGTACTCGCGCTCGAAGTCGTGGTCGCCGGTCGCCGAGACGTAGCGCCGCACGGCGTCGGCGATGTCGGCTCCGATGTGGAACCCGGCGGTGCCGGCGGGCCAGTACGCCGAGCACTCCTGCCCGCGGATGGTGCGCCACGGGAAGGCCGCGCCCTGCAGGCCGAGGGTCTGCGCGCGCTCCCGGGCGAGATCCAGAGTGGAGTGCCGCCAGCGCAGCACGTCCGCGGCCGCCGCCGGCTGGGTGTAGGTCAGGGCCGGCAGCACGAAGGTCTCCGCGTCCCAGAACGTGTGGCCGTCGTAGCCGGGGCCGGTGAGGCCCTTGGAGCCGATCGGCCGCTGCTCGGCGCGGGCACCGGCCTGCAGGGTGTGGAAGAGGCCGAAGCGGACGGCCTGCTGCACCTCGGGGTCACCCTCGACCTTGACGTCGGAGTGGTCCCAGAACGCGTCCAGGTATTCCCGCTGGGCCTCGACCAGGCCCTCCCAGCCGTCCAGCCGGGCGCTGGCGAGCGCGGCACCGACCTGGTCGCGCACCGCGGGCAGCGACCGGTTGCTCGACCAGCCGTACGCGGCGATCTTCACGACCCGGAGCTTCTGGCCCGGCTCGAGCTTGCAGGCGACGGTGGTGCGCAGCCAGTCCGGGTGGCCCTCGGTGGTGACGGCGTGCTTGCCCGGCGTCTCCACCAGGTGCTCCATCGCCGCGGCCATCCGCAGATCGCTGGCCTTGGTCCGGTGCACGAGCAGGCCGCCGGTGCGCTGCTCCAGCATCTCCTCGGCCTGCAGCGGGTGGTCCAGCACCGCCGCGACCCGCGGGTCCTTGCTGGTCGGCGGAAGCTGCTCGTTGGCCACCAGCTCGGACTGCAGGATCAGCCGGGCGGAGGCGTCGAGCGGCTCGACCTCGTAGAGGAAGGCGACGATCGCACGATGGGTGAAGGACACCATCCGGACCGTGCGGACGCGGATAGCCTGCCCGGAGGGCGAGACCCACTCCACGACCCGCTCCAGCGTGCCCGCGCGCAGGTCCAGGCTGCGCTCGTGGGAGCGCAGCTCGCCATACCGCACGTCGAACGGCTCGTCGTCGACGAGCAGGCGCATGAGCTTGGCGTTGGTGACGTTGACCATCGTCTGACCCGACTCGGGGAAGCCGTAACCCGCCTCGGCGTACGGCAGCGGGCGCAGCTCGTAGAACGAGTTGAGGTAGGTCCCAGGCAGGCCGTGCGGCTCGCCCTCGTCCAGGTTCCCCCGGAGGCCGATATGGCCGTTGGCCAGGGCGAAGACCGATTCGGACTGAGCCAGCAGGTCCAGGTCCAGCCGGGTCTCCCTGATGTGCCAGGGGTCGACGGGGTAGGCCCGTTCACGGATCACGGTGGTGCCTCTCGAACTGAAGAAAAGTCTGTAAGGGGGGTTACTTCAGGAGCTCGGCGAGGTCCTGCACGACGATGTCGGCGCCGTGCTCGCGGAGCGCGTCGGCCTGGCCGACCCGGTCCACGCCGACCACGATGCCGAAGCCGCCGGCCTTGCCGGCGGCCACGCCGGCCAGAGCGTCCTCGAACACCGCGCACTGCTCCGGGGTCACACCGAGCAGCTTCGCTCCGTAGAGGAAGGTGTCCGGCGCGGGCTTACCCGGCAGGTTTTCCGTGCGGGCGGTGACACCGTCCACGCGCACCTCGAGGAGGTCCGCGATGCCGGCCGCCCGCAGCACGTCCGCGCAGTTGGCGCTGGCCGACACGACCGCACGCCGCAGCCCGGCGTCCCGGACGGCGTGCAGGTAGTCGACCGAGCCAGGGTAGACCTGCACGGCGCCTTCCTGGATCTTCTGCAGGACGAGCTCGTTCTTGCGGTTACCGATGCCGTTGACGGTCTCCGCGTCGGGACTGTCGTCGGGCGCGCCTTCGGGCAGGGTGATGCCCCGCGAGGCGAGGAACGTCCGGACTCCGTCGGCGCGTGGCCGGCCGTCGACATACTGATGGTAGTCGGGGCCGGAATCGAACGGCACGAACGGCTGGCCCTCGTGCTGGGACCACGTCCGGAGGAACGCGTCGAAGGTCTGTTTCCACGCGGCGTTATGGACCAGGGCGGTCTGCGTGAGCACGCCGTCGAGGTCGAAGAGGCACGCCGTCACATGAGGAGGTAGTCCAAGCACTGGCCCAATGTAGTCGCCCCGGATGGCCGACACGCCTCAATGCGCACGATCACATTTCCACGGCGTTTCATTCCTGGTTCAGCTGGCCGTCGCACCATGGTTGACCAGGCCAGACGTGGTATCGCCGCTGGGTAGATTCAGACAGAGTCCGATAGTCGTCCCAATCGGGCCGGTGGCCATCGTCACCTCGTCGCACAGTTGGTGCGCCAGCCAGATGCCCCGGCCACCCACCTCGAACGCCGCCGGCGCCGCCGGCGGCCGGCGGAACTGCTCCGGGATGCCCGGCCCCGAGTCGGTCACCGTGCAGCACACCACCGCGCCGGTTTGGCACAGCACGATACGGCCCTGACCGCCGGCGTGCAGCACGGCGTTGGTGATCACTTCGTTGATCGCAAGCACGAAGCCCGCCAACCGGTCGCCCGGCAGAACGGCTTCCAGCCGCGCGGTGACCTCGTGGCGGACGACGGTGATCCCGTCGCGGCCGAACCGCCGGTCCAGCAGGATCGACCGACCTGAATCGGAGCACGAACGACCTGGATCGGAGTGCACGGGGGTGACGTCCGGCAACTCCCTGCCCGGAGCCGGACGCAGCACGTCGTGGTCGACAGTTTCCTCCACTGCCGAGCAGCCTACGCCGCGTACCGCCTCCGTGGCAGCAACGGAATCGGGATTCGGTCAGAACAGGTTCGACAGGGTCCGGAAGATCTCCGCGTAGAAGTTTCCGTCGATGTCTCGGTACAGGCTGAATTTCATCCCCGGGCTGCCGAAGAACGGCCGCAGGGTCCACGCCAGCTGCGTGCCGACGAAGCCGAAGAGCAGGATCCAGACGTAGAGCAGGGTCATGCTCGGCGGCGTGGGCTGGCTCTGCCGCGGCGGTAGCACCGGGCGCTGGTGCGGGTTCGCGATCGGGGTCAGCATGTAGCCCGGCGGCACCACGGGCGGCGTGTACGCGGGTGCGGGCGCGGGCGCGGGCGCGGTGATCGTCGCGGTGCCACCGCTGCCGTTGGCCGGCACGGCGTCGGGCGCGGCGGTGGATGCTGCGGTGGGCGCGGCGGTGGAAGCGAGCGCAGGAGTGGCCGGAGCCGCGGCCGGCGCTTGCTGCTGCACTGCCGGCTTCAACGGCGCCAGCAGGCCGTTCTCGTTCAGCACCCGCATGCCGCCGGTCAGGAAGCGCAGCCCGACCAGGGCCGAGAGCGCCAGGATGGCCACGTTCAGCAGTTTGAAGAACCCGTAGTCGGGTGCGGTGATGAGGAAGAACAGCGCGATCGGCGCGAACGCCATCGCCAGCATCGCGGTGACGGTCAGGGCCACCATGACCAGCGCCAGCGACTGCCGGATCGACAGCCGGGCGCCGAAGACCAGGTTGAACAGGTACAGGGTCGGCAGGCAGATGGCGAGCGTCACCAGAAAGAGCAGCGGCAGCTTCACCGCCGAGGTCAGCGCCATCTGCACGCCGTGGAACGAGCCGAGCACCGCGCCGTAGCAGGCCAGTGCCACCCCCGAGCTGAGCAGCATCTGAGACGTCAGGCGGGTGAGGGATCGGTCCTCTACCACCTGCTGCCAGATGCTCTGTCTGTCGCGCAGAATGCGTTCGATCACCAGAAGTCCGGATGCGTTGGCCACGTCCGTCCCCTCCTCCACCTCAACGACGTCGATACGCCATCGCACCGACGTAGGCGGGACGATATGCCATCCCGTCAACCTCGGCGAGAGGTCGATTCATCAGACTTTTCAGCGCCAACCGATATCGATGCGATCCCCGCGCTCGTCGAAGAAGTGCAGGGCGTCCATCCGTACGCTGATCGCCAGCGGATGCCCCGGCGAGACCGCCGGGTAGGGCGCCAGCCGGACGGCCAGCTCGGCGGGCCGCCGGTGATGCCGGCCGGGGTCGCTGAGCACGGACGTCTTCTCCGGGTCCTCGCGTTCCAGCACGGCCTTGTCCGGGCGCTTGGTGAGCCGCTGCAGCGCTCCCCCGATCCGGCGCAGCGCGCCGGTCTCGGTGTCGGTGTCGGTGACCGCCTTGCCCAGCTCGTCGACGACCACGGCGGTCGCCCCGATGTCGAGAAAGGCCAGCGACTCGTGACCGTGGTGTTCGAGGTAGCGGATGCGCCCCTGCAGCACGTCGCCCGGGGTGTCCGGGGCGACCGGGGTGAGCGCCTCCGCGCGCATGCCGACGACGATCCGCTCGCCGTGGTAGTGCGAGATGGCCCGCGCCCGGATGTCGTTCCAGGGCAGGTAGAGGGCCTGCTCTCCGAGGTTGAGCGCGATGTAGCGGTCCAGGTGCACATAGACGGACGCCTCTAGCAGGTTCATCCGTGGGGCGCCGAGGAAGGCCGCGACGTAGAGGGTGGCCGGGCGGCCGTACACCTCGGTCGGCGTGCCCAGGTCCTGCAGCACCCCCTTGCGCATGATCGCCACCCGGTCCGCCATGGTCAGCGCCTCGGCCTGGTCGTGGGTGACGTACATGGTGGTGACGCCGAGCTCTCGGGTGAGCCCGGTGATCTCGGCGCGCAGCTCCGCGCGCAGCCCGCTGTCCAGGTTGGACAGCGGCTCGTCCATCAGGAACAGGCCCGGCCGGCGCACTATCGCCCGGCCCATCGCGACCCGCTGGCGCTGACCGCCGGAGAGCTGGCCCGGCTTGCGGGCGAGCACGTCGCCGATGCCGAGCGCGCTGGCCACGTCGCCGATCCGCTCGCCGCGCGGCCCCGGCTCGACGCCGGAGAGCTTCAGCGGGAAGCCGATGTTGTCGCCGACGCTCATGTGCGGATAAAGCGCGAAGTCCTGAAAGACCATGGCGATGCGCCGGTCACGGGGAGCGAGATCCATGACCGGCTCGCCGTTGAGCAGAATGGCACCGGTCGAGGGGTCCTCCAGACCGGCAATCATCCGCAAAACGGTCGACTTGCCGCAGCCGGACGGCCCGAGCAGCACCATGAACTCGCCGTCCTCGACATCGAGGCTGACACGGTCGACAGCGACCGTACCGTCCGGCCAGATCTTGGTGACGTCCTTGAGCGCGACGGTGGACACCGTCAACCTCCTGCGGTTGAGCTGCGACGATGGCTTAGCGTGACCACACCCATCGATGCCTACCATCGGGTGAACGTGCCATTTGCCGACAGTTACCGGTTCGTCACCCATTTATGGACGTCGCAGAGCACCACTAAATGCACCGTCTGTGCAGGTGGCAGCGTGGTGCGGCGGCCACCGGAGGTCCCGGGCCCACCAGGAACGACAGGAAGATTTACTTACCGGTACTGCCCAGTAACACCCGGCGCACGACCCGCTCGGCCGCCCCGCCGTCGTCGAGATAGCAGAACCGCTCCCGGAACCGGGCCCGCTGCCCGGCCGCGGCGTCGCCGGAATAGGCGCCGGTCGAGAAGACGTCGACCAGCTCCGCGAAGGTCGTCGCCACCGCGCCCGGCGGCAGCTCCATCAGGTCGAAGTAGGCGCCGCGCAGCTCCCGGTAGGCCGCCCAGTCGGGCGCGAAGATCACCAAGGGCCGGTCCAGCACGGCATAGTCGAACATCGCCGACGAATAGTCGGTGATCATCGCGTCGGCGGCGAGATACAGGTCCTCGACGACCGGGTACGCCGACACGTTCATGATCCGTCCCCGCCGCGCCTCGGCCCGCTGCGCCGCGGTCACGTGGAAGTAATGCGCCCGGACGAGCAGAACGGAGTCCGGCCCCAGCCGGTCGGCGAACGCATCCAGATCCAGCACCTGCTGCTCCGGCCGCAGCCACTCCCGGTGCGTCGGCGTGTAGAGGACCACCCGCTCGGTGGGGGCGATGCCCAGCTTCGCGCGCACCGCGGCGACGTCCGCCGGGGTCGCGGCCGCCAGCCGGTCGTTGCGCGGGTAGCCGACCTCCAGCGTCTCGTACCGGCAGGGATACGCCCGCTCCCAGGCGACCGTCGTGTGCGCGTTCGCCGTGATGCTGAAGTCCCAGCGGTCCGCCCGGCGCATCTGCGCCCCGAAGTCCTGGTCCTTGGCCGCGGCCAGGTGATCCGCCTGGTCCATGCCCATCATCTTCAGCGGCGTGCCGTGGTGGGTCATCACGTGCGTGGTGCCCTTGCGCTTGACCACCCAGCCCGGCCAGTTGACGTTGTTGATCAGCCAGCGGGCCCGGGCCAGCGCCCGGTAGTACTGCCGGGAACCGGCCACCACGTAGTCGGTGCCCGGCGGCACGGACTGGACCCGGGACCGGCCGACCACCCACACGTTGCGCACGTCGGGTGCCAGCTCGGCGGCCTTGCCGGCGATCGCCGCCGGGTTGCAGCTCACCCCGCGATACCAGTACGCCGCGTACAGCGCAAGCTTGTCGTCGACCGGCCCGCGCAGCTGGAGGTGGTAATAGCCCCGGTACACGCCCTCACGCACCCGGTTGACGACCTTGCGAGCCCTGCGGACCGACACCCGCTTGAACCGTCGCGCCTTCTTGCCCACCCGGGTGGCCAGCTCCAGCGCCCGGAACAGCCGGAACGAGTTCCGCTCGATGAACTTGTACGACAGCGCGTCCTGAGCCGGCGGCTCGTAGCCGCCGGCCGGCCGGTACCGGCGGTAGTGCTCGACGATCCGCTCAAAGAAGCGGCGGCGGGAGCCCCGGGGCACCCGCTCGGCATTGTGCAGCACCGAGACGTAGTGCCAGAGCATCCGGCTGAAGAGCGGGGGTCGCAACAGCTCGGCCTGCGCCGAATAGGCGTCCACCATGGTGAACGCGTGCTCCCAGTGATCGAAGATCTCGAAGTGCCGGTCGCCGAGGGTCCGGGTGATCGCGCCGGTCCGCCGCTGCCGGTAGTGCACGCAGGCGCGCGGCAGCCCGCTGATCCGCTCCGCGGCCGCCAGCACCGGGAAGGTGAACGAGACGTCCTCGTACCAGCCCTGCTCGAAGCGAAAGTCGATCTTGGTCAGCAGCTCCCGGCGGACGACCTTGTTCCAGGCGACGTGCAGCACCTTGAGCACCCGCGGCCACTCGGCCAGCGTGAAGGTCTCCGGGGCCTCGGCGAGCACCCTTCCGGCCCCGGCGGTCACCACCCGGCCGTCGCCGTGCACCCGGTCGAAGCCCATGATCAGCACGTCGCAGGAGGTGTCGGCGAGCCGGTCGGCGACCGCGGTGAGCGCGCCCTGGGCCAGCCAGTCGTCACTGTCCACGAACCAGACGTACTCGCCGGTGGCGTGATCGAGGCCGAGATTGCGGGCCCGGCCGAGACCGACGTTCTCCGGCGAGGTGACCACCCGGACCCGGGGGTCACGCGCGGCATACTCGGCCAGGATGGCGCCGCTGTGGTCCGGCGAACAGTCGTCGACGGCGATGATCTCGAAGTCGGTGAAGGACTGCTCAAGCAGTGAGTCCAGGCACTGGCGCAGGTAACCCTGCACCTTGTACACGGGCAGCACCACGCTGAGCAGGGTCATCACGAACCTCCGGATCGCCAGTCGCTGACCGCCGCCGAGAGGAACGAGCCGCCGACGACAGCGGCGAGCACCAACTCCCCGACTGTGGCGACTCCGCCCAGTGCACCCAGCACCAGTATGACGACCCGGCCGTCCCAGCCGAGCCGTGCCCTCGCCGCGGTGGCGTCCGGCGCACCCTTCTCCATCCGGGCGGTCAGATCGTAGTGATCAAGTGCCAGCACGAACAACAGCAGGTAAACAACGGGTGGCGGCACGGCGCAGATCAGCCCGACCGCGACCACCATGAGGTATTCGGCCGCCCGCAGCCCGGCCGGGATCAGCCAGTCCAACGGGCCGGCGTGTCGCGTCCGGGCCGCGAGACCGGCGCCGAGCACCAGCAGCGCGGTCCCGACGAGCCAGACCGAGGCGTCGCCCGCCCGGATCAGCTCCACCCTGAGGTCGCCGGAAGCCCATCGGCCCCAGTCGGTGCCGCCCGGCACCCAGCCCGCCAGCAGGCCGATCACCAGCCCCAGCGCGGCCAGCGCCGCGACGGCGGTGCAGACCAGCGGGGCCTTGACCTTCGCGGCGCCTAGGACGCCACGGACCAGCAGGCCGTCGTCGCGATGCCGCGACGTGTCGACCGTGTCGAGCACGCCGACGCGCATCGAGATCGAGCGCAATGACCGCAGACCCAGCGTGTACGCGGCGGCGAGCAGGCCCCAGCCCACCACGGCGGCCAGCGCCACCCGCCCGTTGGTGAGGGCGGCGAGGACGGCGATCAGCGCCCACCGCTCGCCGATCGGGAAGACCACGATCCGCTTGAGCCAGTACGCGGCCGACCCGGTGTCCGCCTGGACCCGGTTCGAGGCCCGGCTCAGCCGCGCTCCCACGCCGCCGCCGGCATCGGTGTTGCCGGCGGTGCCGACGGACTGGCGGGCGGCGGCCTCGTCGTGCAGGGCGCCGTACCAGGTGTCGGTCATGTGCCGGACCGTCTGCAGCACGATGGCGGTGATCGCGAGCGGCCACGCGTAGGGCAACCCGGCCCGCTCCGCACCGGCGGCGAGACCGGCGTAGACCGCATATTCCTTGGCCCGGTCGGCCATCGTGTCCAGCCAGCCGCCGAACGCACCGAAGCGCCGGGTGTAGCGAGCCAGCTGACCGTCCACACAGTCCAGGACGAAACCGAGGAAGAGCAGGACGGCGCCGGCGATCAGCGCCGGCCTCGAGGCCTGCCAGAAGGCGAGCGCGGCGGCCCCGGCGAAGAGCACGGAGATGCCGGTGACCTCGCTCGGGGACAGGCCGAGCCGGGCGCAGAGCTTGGTCACGAGCGGAGACCAGGTGCTCACCGCGTACGTGGTGAAGAAGTCGTCCTTCTCCTTGACCGCCAGCCGCAGCAACGCGGCGTCCTCGTCGACCGCGGCGACCGCGGCCCGGGCGGCCTCCAGCTCCGCGGGGGTGTGCACCCGCTCGGCGTGCAGCAGGCGCACCCGGGTCGCGATGGGCACCAGCCCCGCCGCCAGCAACGCCCGCAGCAGCACGTCGATCGTGTCGCGCTGGGCAGTCGTGGTGGCCAGGCCCGTGGCACCGCCCGCCTCCGGCGAAACCTCGGCCGCCTGCGCGGCCGCCACCAGGATCGGCAGGTCGGCCGGGGCGATGCTGATCGCACCCAGGAAGCGCGTCGTCCCCTCGGTGGCCAGGACCAGGCGACCGCGCTCCTCGCGCAGGTCACCACCGGACTGCGCGACCACCAGGGCGGTGCTCCGGCCGGCCGGCTCGGTCGCCAGGGTACGCAACAGGCTCGGATGCCCGACCAGGTTGTCGGCGCAGAGCAGCAGCGGCTCGGCGGCCCCGGCCGCGAGCCGGGCGATCTCCCGCAGTTGACCCGCAACGTCAAGCCCGTCCACCGGGGCGACCGTGGTGGCCCCGGCCGCGGCCAGTGCCGCGGTCAGCTCGTCGGCTAGCCGACGGGCCGTGCCCGGGTCGAGATCGTTGCCGGTGCTCCCGCACAGCACGGCGAGCGTCACCGAGACATCCCTCCCACCTCAGACCGCCCATGCACACAGTGCTGGAGGGGGCGGAATCGTCCCGATGTTAACAGCGGCCCCCCGCCGGGTACGGGTAGCCCTTACGGGAACGTGAGGGGCCTTCTCCACCTCGGGACCGAGGGCGGAGCTGCCGCTGGTGCCTACCGTTGAACGTGGTTGCGGCGCTCGGCCGCGACCAGCACCGATGGGGAGTGAGTGACGTGACCCGCCGACTGGCCCGGCCCCGCGACGACCGATGGATCGCCGGCGTTTGTTCCGCCCTGGCACGCCGGTTCGGAATGTCCTCCGGAGTGATGCGGCTGATCTTCGTTGTGTCCTGCCTGCTGCCCGGCCCGCAGTTCCTGATCTACCTGATCCTCTGGGTCCTGCTGCCCAACGAGTGACCTGACGAAGCGGCGCCCCTCCCCTGCCGCGGGGAGGGGCGCCACTCTCGTGTCACGGGCTGGACTCTCGCGTCACGGGCTGGACTCTCGTGTCACGGGCTGGACTCTCGCGTCACGGGCTGGCGAAGGTGACCTTGACCGAGGTGTAGCCCAGGCTGGTGAGCAGCCCCGAGAGCATCTTCTCGGTGTTGTCGCGGGCGCGCTGATCCAGCCCGCTGCCGTTGGCCGCCTCGGTGATCCGCTGCTGGGCGAGCTGATAGACGCGCTGCTGCTGGTTGGGATCCTTGCTGAACGCGTCGCCGATGCGGTTGAGCAGCCCGCGCTCCTCCGCGACGACGTAGCTGCGCTCCATGTCGAGGGCGGCCTGGCCCTGCTGCGGGGCGGGCAGCTCGATCTCCACCGACTTGTCGGCATTGTTGACCTTGAGCGCGCCCTCGGCGAGGCTGCCGAAGTCGACATACTCCTCGACCGTGCCGGAGCCCACGAACAGCGTGCGCTTGTTGACCAGGAAGTCGGGGATGTTCTCCTTGTTTTCCTGGAGGTCGACGATGACCTGGAAGGTGCCGTCGGCGGCGACGTAGCGGCTCAGGTCGCGCATCGACTGCAGCAGCACCGGCTGGCTGCGGTCGGTCGTCTTGTCGGAGAACGGGTTGTCGAAGCTGGGCAGCACGTTGAGCGCGCGCAGGCCGAGGCACATGCCCACGATCAGCGCGAAGACCACGCCGGTGAAGATGATCACGCGAGCGAACCCGCCCAGGCCCGGCCGAGGCTCCTCGGCGGGATCTGCCGGCGCCGCGTCGGGGCGGGTCGTCACCTGGTCGTCGACCTCCGGATATTCCCGGGTCGGGTCGTCGATCTCATTCGAACTGGCCATCGATGCTCACCCCCTCCTTCTGCCGTCCACGGTACGGAAGGGGTACGACACTCGCATCCGGTCAGCCGGCGAAGGCGCTCAAACCCGTCAATTTCTGGCCGATGACCAGCTGGTGTATCTCCGAGGTGCCCTCGTACGTGAGCACACTTTCGAGGTTGTTGGCGTGCCTGAGCACCGGATACTCGCCGCTGATGCCGTTGGCGCCGAGGATCGTGCGGCACTGCCGGGCGATCTTGATGGCCTCCCGGACGTTGTTCAGCTTGCCGACGCTGACCTGCTCCGGTCGCAGCCCGACCGCGTCGTGCCGGCGGCCGAGGTGCAGCGCGAGCAGGTAGCCCTTCTGCAGCTCAACCGCCATGTCTGCCAACTTCGCCTGGGTGAGCTGGAAACCCGCGATCGGGCGGCCGAACTGCTCGCGGCTGCCCGCGTACGCGATCGCGGTCTCCAGGCAGTCGCGGGCCGCGCCCAGCGCGCCCCAGACGATGCCGAACCTGGCCTCGGTCAGGCAGGACAGCGGGGCCTTGAGGCCGCGCGCCGAGGGCAGCCGGGCCGACTCCGGCACCCGCACGTCGTCGAGGGTGATCTCGCCGGTGGCCGAGGCGCGCAGCGACAGCTTGAGCTTGACCTCGCGGGCGGAGAATCCCGCGGTGGAGGTGGGCACGGCGAAACCGGCCACTCCCTCCTCGGTGCGGGCCCAGATCACGGCCACGTCGGCGACCGGGGCGTTGGTGATCCACATCTTGCCGCCGGTGAGCACCCAGTCGTCGCCGTCGCGCCGGGCCCGGGTCGCCATGTTCGCCGGGTCGGAGCCGTGGTCCGGCTCGGTGAGACCGAAGCAGCCGATCAGCTCGCCCGCGGCCATGCCGGGCAGCCAGCGCTGCTTCTGCTCCTCGCTGCCGTACTTCCAGATGGCGTACATCGCCAGCGAGCCCTGCACGGAGACGAGCGAGCGCACCCCCGAGTCGGCGGCCTCCAGCTCCAGGCAGGCCAGCCCGTATGCGACGGCGGACGCGCCGGCGCAGCCGTAGCCGGTCAGGTGCATGCCGAGCAGGCCCAGCTTGCCGAATTCGAGCGAGAGATCGCGGACCGGCACCTCGCCGCGCTCGTACCAGTCGGCGACGTAGGGACGGACCCGGTCGTCGACGACGCGCCGGACGAGCGCGCGCATGTCGCGCTCCTCGTCGGTCAGCAGGGCGTCCAGGTCGAGCAGATCGAGCGGAGAGACGACGGCCATACCCATAAACTAGCGGTGTTAGTTGTCGATGACGAGCACTCTCGCGTGGATCTGGTTGCGCTGCTGCAGCGCGGCGCGCAGGGCGCGGTGCAGGCCGTCCTCCAGGTAGAGGCCGCCGTGCCACTCGACGACGTGCGGAAACAGGTCGCCGTAGAAGGTCGAATCCTCGGCGAGCAGCTTGTCCAGGGCCAGCTCACGCTTGGTCGTGATCAGGTCGGCCAGCCGGATCGGGCGGGGCGGGATCTCGGCCCATCTCTTGAGTGTCGTGTGATGGTCGGGGTACGGCGCTCCGTCCCGTACCGCTTTGAAGATCACGACGGCACGCTCCCCTCCGGTCACTCACGCATGTTCGGCCCGCCCGGCGGGCAGATCTGTCTGTCAGCCTAGCGAGCCGCCAGCCTAGCGACCGGTCCGCACCGCGGCGTCGTCACCCGTTGTCAGGCTTCGCTCGCGGACGGCGCACCGGTCGCGGTCCATCGGCCATGATGCACCACCTCGTCCACCGGGCGGTGCCCCCGGCGTAGTGACGGTGACCTCTTATCGGGCGCGGGATAGCCGACGGTCAGCGCGCCGACCGGCACAAACTCCTCCGGAACCCCGAATTCACCCCGAAACGCGCCGACCCGGTCGGCCGGCACGCCGAAGAACAGCGAGCCCAGCTCCTCGTTCACCGCGGTCAGGTGGATGAGCAGCGCGGCGAAGCCGGTGTCGATGTCCCAGTACGGCACCGGCCAGCGGCTCTCGTCCCGGTCGGTCCAGCCCTTGTCGGCCTGGGCGTAGCGGTCCAGGTAGACCGATTTGTTGGAGAGCGCCACGATGATCAACGGCGCCGAGCGCATCCGGTCCAGCCACGAGCCGGCCGCCGCCTGCTCGGCCGCCGAGTCACCCTGCGGCGCGGTGACCGACCAGTAGCGCTCACGGTCCGCCGCCTCGCTCAGCACGAGAAAGCCCCAGCCCTGGGAAAAACCGGCCGACGGCGCGCGCAGGGCATGCCGGATCAGCTTGTCGACGACTTCCGGCGGCACCGGCCGGTCCGGGTCGTACGTGCGGACCATCCGGCGCCGGCGCAGCACCTCGTCGAATTCCATGCTCAGGCCGCCGAGGGCCGAACGCCCCAGGACGCCCGCCAGGTCTGGCCCGGCTCCAGCACGAGCAGATCGCGGCCCGAGCGGAACGCGTCCGGCGGGCAGGTCATCGGCTCGATCGCCACCGACCGGCGGAACCGCTCGCCGTGCAGCGTGTCCCCGCTGAAGACCTGCCACCAGCGGAAACTCTCGTCGCCCCAGACCGTGACGGACCGGCCGCCGCCGGGCGCCGAGATGGTGACCGCGGAGCCGCCGTCCGCGGCGTATTCCAGGTCGCCGAACGTCGTGTCGAGCACCGCCTCGCCGATCCGCCGGGGCTCGGTGTAGTCGTACTCGGTGCCGGCCACCTTGACCGCGCCGATCGGCAGCAGCCGCGCGTCGGCCAGGACCCGGCTGCGGCCGGGCACGTGCAGCAGGATGTCGTCGACCGCGACGCCGGGCAACCGCAGGTAGGGGTGGACCGAGAAGCCCCAGGGCGCGTTCCGGTCGCTGTTGTTGACGACCTCCTGGTCGGAGCGCAGGCCGTCGGCGGAGACGCTCCACCTGGTCCGCAGGGTCAGCGACCACGGGTAGCCCATCTGCGGCGGCAGGTCGAACTCCACCGTCACCGCGTCGCTCGCCTGCTCGACGAGCTTCCAGCGGGACCAGTTGGTCAGCCCGTGGATCGCGTTGTGCCGGGCCGGCTCGGTCAGCGCCAGCTGGTAGGCCGTGTCCTCGAAGGTGTAGTGCCCGTCGCGGATCCGGTTGGGCCACGGCGCGAGGATCTGGCCGGCCGAGGCGGGTGAGATCTCGTCCGGCCCGAAGCCGTCCAGCACCTCGGCCTCGCCCGCGGAGTAGTGCCGCAGCACGCCGCCGACCTCCGCGATCACGGCCCGATGGCCATCGGCCTCGATAGCCCACTGCAGTCCAGATTTCGCCGCCACGACGTCAGTCATGCCGCTGACATTATCGGTTGGTCTCGGCGTCGGCGGGGGGACGGTAGCGAAGCAGGGCGGGGAAGGCCAGCGCGAGCCCGACGGCCAGCCCAGCGGCCGCGAAACCGCCACCCGCCCAGGAGGCGGTCGGGCCGGTGAGATCGGCGGTCGCACCGGCCCGCAGGTCGCCGAGCCGGGGGCCGCCCGCCACCACCACGGTGAAGACGCCCTGCAGCCGGCCGCGCAGCCGGTCGGGGGCGAAGGTCTGCAGGATCGACATCCGGTAGACGGCGCTGACCAGATCCGCGGCGCCGCCGACGGCGAGCAGCAGCACCATCAGCCAGAGCGAGTGCGCCAGGCCGGCCAGGCCGACCGCGATCCCCCAGCCCACGACGGCGACGACCAGCGCGGCACCCTGCCGCTTGATCCGGCCGATCCAGCCCGAGGTCAGGCCGCCGAGCATCGAGCCGATCGCGATGGCGGCGAAGAGCCAGCCGACCGCCCAACCGCCGCCGAAGCGCTCCTCGGCGATCTCCGGGAACAGCGCCCGCGGCATGGCCAGCACCATCGCGATGATGTCCACCGCGAAGGAGAGCAGCAGCACCGGCTGGGTGACCAGGAACCGCAGGCCGGCGGCGATACCCCGCAGGCCGGCGGTGGGCTTGGCGGTCACGCCGTCGTCCTGCACCGGCGGGATCGGCGGCAGCCGGAAGGTGGCCCAGAGCGAGACGGCGAACAGCAGCGCATCGACCCCGTACGCGATGGTCACGCCGGCGTCGGTCGACCAGGCGCCGAGGATCAGGCCCGCGGCCAGCGGGCCGAGCACGCCGCCGGCGGTGGTGGTCGTGTAGGACAGGGTGTTCGCCGCCGGTATCAGGCCGGCCGGCACGAGCCGCGGGATGATCGCCTGCCGGACCGGGGTGCTGATCGCGAAGCCGGCCGACTGCACGGCGGTGAGCGCCAGCAGCACCACCGGGCTGTGCAGGCCGAGCAGGGCCTGGGCCAGCAGGCCTACCGTCGCCAGCCAGGCCAGCGCGGAACTGGCCAGCAGCAGCTTGCGGCGGTCGACCACGTCGGCGACCGCGCCGCCCCACAACCCGAAGATCAGGAGCGGGACCAGGGCGGCGACCCCGAGCAGGCCCACCCAGGCGGACGAACCGGTGATCGCGTACATCTCCACCGGCACGGCCACCGCGGTGAACTGGTAGCCGAAGAACGAGACCCCGTTGCCGATCCACATCCGCCGGTAGGCGATCTCGCGCAGCGGCTGGACGTCGATGACCCAGCTCCTGCGCCGCTTCCCGACGGCCTCGGCCGGCTCTTGACTCACGGAGCGAGCCGCTCGACGATCCAACCGACGGCCGTACGGCGGAAGCGCAGCCGGTCGTGCAGCCGGTTGCCGCGGCCCTGCCAGAACTCGACCGTCTCGGGGATCACCCGCAGCCCGCCCCAGTGCGGCGGGGGCGGAACCGGGCCCTCGGTGCCGAAGCGCTCGACCGCGGCGGCCAGCCCGGCCTCGACGGCGGCCCGGTCGGGCAGCACCTGGCTCTGCGGGCTGGCCCAGGCGCCGAGCTGCGAGCCGCGCGGGCGGGTCGCGAAATATTCCTCGGTCTCGGCCCGGTCCACCTGCTCGACCGCGCCGGCCACCAGCACCTGCCGCTGCACGGCGAACCACGGGAAGACCAGGCTCGCCGCCGGGTTGGCCAGCGCCTCCGTGCCCTTGCGGGAGGTGTAGTTGGTGAAGAAGACGAAACCGCGCTCGTCGTAGCCCTTGAGCAGCACCGTGCGCGCGCTGGGCCGGGCACCGGCGTCGGCCGTGGCGACGATCATGGCGTTCGGCTCGGGCAGCCCGGCCGCGCTCGCCTCGGCGAACCAGCGGGCGAACTGGCTGGTCCAGTCGCCGGCCAGGTCGGCCTCGAGCAGTGCGCCCCGCTCGGTGTAGTCGTGCCGCATGCCGGCGGGCGACGGAGGCTCCGGGGTCACACGCTCTCCCTTGGCTGAGATTGACCAAACGAACCTAAGTCCCGGACGGGGGCCCGTCCCCTCGGCGAGGATAGGTGTCGCCGACAGCACATATCCGCGGGTCGACCACCGGTCACCCAGCGGGCAAGATGAAACACCCACGGCTTAAGTCCAGCCGGGAGCCAGGAGGCGCATCGTGTCCGATTTCAAGCCGGGCCTGGAAGGCGTGATCGCCTTCGAGACCGAGATCGCCGAGCCCGACAAGGCAGGCGGCGCGCTGCGCTACCGAGGCGTCGACATCGAGGACCTGATCGGTCAGGTCTCGTTCGGCAACGTCTGGGCGCTGCTGGTCGACGGGCGGTTCGGGCCCGGGCTCCCGCCGGCCGAGCCCTTCCCGGTGCCGGTGCACTCCGGCGACATCCGCGTCGACGTGCAGTCCGCGGTCGCCATGCTCGCGCCGTACTGGGGGCTCGGCCAGCTCCTCGACATCGGCGACGAGCAGGTCCGCACCGACCTGGCCCGGGTCTCGGTGACCGCCCTGTCGTTCGTCGCGCAGGCCGCCCGCGGGCTGGGCCTGCCGGCCGTGCCACAGAAGGACATCGACAAGGCCCAGACGATCGTCGAGCGCTTCATGAAGCGCTGGCGCGGCGAGCCCGACCCGCGGCACGTCAAGGCCGTCGACGCCTATTTCATCTCGGCGGCCGAGCACGGCCTGAACGCCTCCACCTTCACCGCCCGGATCGTCGCCTCCACCGGCGCGGACGCCGCCGCCTGCATCTCCTCGGGCATCGGCGCGCTCTCCGGGCCGCTGCACGGCGGCGCGCCGTCCCGGGTGCTGCACATGATCGAGGCTGTCGAGCGCGGCGGCGACGCGGAGGGCTACGTCAAGGGCGTGCTCGACCGCGGCGAGCGGCTGATGGGCTTCGGTCACCGCGTCTACCGCGCCGAGGACCCGCGCGCCCGCGTGCTGCGGCGCACGGCCAAGGAGCTGGGCGCGCCCCGCTTCGAGGTCGCCGAGGCGTTGGAAAAGGCCGCCCTGGCCGAGCTGCACGCCCGCAAGCCGGACAGAGTGCTGGCCACGAACGTGGAGTTCTGGTCGGCGGTCGTGCTCGACTTCGCCGAGGTGCCCTCGCACATGTTCACCTCGATGTTCACCTGCGCCCGGGTGGCGGGCTGGAGCGCGCACATCCTCGAGCAGAAGAGGCTCGGCCGCATCGTACGCCCGAGCGCCCGCTACATCGGACCCGAGCCGCGCAAGCCCCAGGACGTCGAGGGTTGGGACGCGGTGCCGCATAATCTGTAACGGCTGATCAACCCCCTGGAAGGACCCCCTGTGGCTGACCCGATCCGGATTCCCGACGACCTCAAGCCCGTCGACGGGCGGTTCGGCTCCGGGCCGAGCAAGGTCCGTCCGGAGGGTGTCGAAGCGCTGTCCCGGGTGGCGACGACCCTCATGGGCACGTCGCACCGGCAGCGCCCGGTGAAGGACCAGGTGGCCCGGCTGCGCGCCGGCATCGCCGAGTTCTTCTCCGCGCCCGACGGCTACGAGGTGATCATCTCCAACGGCGGCACCAGCGCGTTCTGGGAGACGGCGGCGTTCGGGCTGATCCGCGACAAGGCCCAGTTCGCCGAGTTCGGCGAGTTCGGCGCCAAGTTCGTCAAGGCGGTCCGGGACGCGCCGTTCCTCGCCGAGCCGACCGTGCACAAGGCGCCGGGCGGCAGCGCGGCCTACCTGACCGCCGAGGCGGGGGTGGACGCCTATGCCAGCGTGCACAACGAGACCTCCACCGGCGTGGCCGTGCCGGTGCGGCGGGTGGCCGGCGCCGACCCCGGCGCGCTGCTGCTGACCGACGCCACCTCGGGCGGCGGCAGCCTGGAGGTCGACCTGACCCAGACCGACGTCTACTACCTGGCCCCGCAGAAGGCGTTCGGTTCGGACGGCGGCCTGTGGATCGCCCTGATGTCACCGGCCGCGATCGAGCGCGCGCACGAGATCAAGGCGTCGGGACGCTACATCCCGCAGTTCCTGGATCTGGTCACGGCGATCGAGCAGTCCCGGCTGGAGCAGACCTATAACACCCCGGCCCTGGCGACGGTGTTCCTGGCGGCCGAGCAGGTCGACTGGATGAACGCACAGGGCGGCCTGGGCTGGGCGGCCAAGCGCAGCGCCGAGAGCGCCGCGGCGATCTACGGCTGGGCGGAGCGCTCGGCGGTGGCGAGCCCGTTCGTCACCGATCCGGCGCTGCGGTCGCAGGCGGTGGCGACAATCGACTTCGCCGACAGCGTCGACGCGGCCGCGATCGCGAAGGTGCTCCGGGCGAACGGCATCGTCGACACGGAGCCGTACCGCAAGCTGGGCCGCAACCAGCTCCGGGTCGCGCTGTATCCGACGGTCGATCCGGCCGACGTCGAGGCGCTGACGCGGTGCATTGATTACGTCATCCATAAGTGCTGAACGATCCCGCGACGTCGCCCGTACTGACCGGCGGCACTGTCGCTGGACTCGGGAGGCACGATGGGACGGACAGGTATCGACACCTCGATCCTGCACAAGGGCGCTCACAGCGCTTCTTACTTCGATCTCTCTCGCAACATGAAAGACGGCGCTGAGATCGTCGACTTCTGCATCCCGTGTAACCCGTACTTCCCCACCCCGGAGATGTTCGACGAGCTCTCCCGGGACCTGAAGAACATCCTGAAGTACTACCCGAGCGACTCGGCCAGCATCACCAACAAGCTGTCCAGCGTGCTGGGCCTGCACCCGCAGACCGTGGCGATGGCGAACGGGTCCACCGAGCTGATCACCTGGATCGACCACCTCCTGATCAAGGAGAGCATCGCGATCCCGATCCCGACGTTCGGCCGGTGGACCGACCAGCCGCTGGAGACCGGCAAGCGGGTCGACATGTTCCCGCTGCAGGAGCGCGACGGCTTCCGGCTCAACCTGGACGACTACGTGCGGTTCATCCGCGACCGCGGCTCCCGGGTCGCGGTCGTCTGCAACGTGAACAATCCGGACGGCTGCTACCTGCCCCGCCGCGACGTCATCCGCTTCATGGACGCGCTCGGCGACCTCGACCTGGTGGTCGTCGACGAGTCGTTCATCGACTTCTCGGACGCCGAGCAATATCCGTCGGTCGGCCCGGACGCGGTGATCCGGCCGAACACGGTCGTCCTGAAGAGCCTGGGCAAGAACTTCGGCCTGCACGGCATCCGCTTCGGTTACCTGATGGCCAACCCGGGAATCGCCGGCAAGATCGCCAAGGCGCTGCCGAAGTGGAACCTGAACTCGCTGGCCGAGAAGGTCGTCTACATGATCGAGGACCACCACGACGACTACGAGGACAGCCTGCGCCTGCTCAGCCGCGACCGCCGCTCGATGGGCGCCGAGCTGGGCCGCATCCCCGGGCTGACCGTCTTCCCGTCGCAGGGCAACTTCTTCCTGGTCAAGCTGCCGACCGAGTGGTCCGGGGTGGCGCTGCGCGACTTCCTGGTCGCCAACCACGGCATCTACACCCGCGAGTGCGGCAACAAGCTGGGCATGACCAGCCAGTTCATGCGCCTGGTGGTGCGCCCGGCCCGCGACGTCGACCGGCTCATCGACGGCATGCTCGACTACGGCCGCCAGTTCCGCAGCGGCCGGACCATGTACGAGGAGGACCCGCTGGAGCCGGCCCGCCGCTGGGCCAGCACAGTGGACGAGGAGCCGGACAACCTGATCCAGTATCCGACCCACCGCACCACCGAGTACGCCGGCCGCCGGGCCGCGAACGGTTAGCGGTTGTCTGGCGAAACCTGGGCCTCGGCGCAGGCCGTCATGATCCGCCAGACACCCCCTGGTGCCGCACCGAGCGGACCATGACGAGTTCGCCGTCGTCGAGTTCGCCGGTCTCGACGAAGCCCGCGGAGCGGTAGAGGCCGCGGGCTTTCTCGTTGGACGCCACGACGCTCAGCCGGACCCGGTCGACCGCGTGCTCGCGGGCGATCCAGTCGACGGCCGCCTCCAGCGCCTGCCGCCCGAGCCCGCGCCCCTGGAACTCATGGGCGATCATCAGCCGCACGATGCAGTGCCCCTCGGCGGGCTTATCCTTGTCGATGGGGTGAAAGAGCACAAAGCCGACGAGTTCGTCGCCGGCATAGACCGCCCGCGGCTCCGCCTCCGGATAAATGTGGGTCTCGGCGATGCCCAACACGTTCGGCGCGACAAAACCCGACTGCTCCGGCCGGACTTCCAGCTTGATGACGGCCCGGAAGTTCTCCGCGGTGATCGGACGCAAATCGACTGTCATGTCGCCTTTCTAGGCCCGCCCCGCGCACCGCGCAACGTCTTATCGGTACCCGGATCTTGAAGATCATCTCTGCAGGTCAATGACTTTGACGGCGTGGCTTACCCCCATCGGGTGACCTGGGCGCGTACCGTGTTCCGAAACGCGCCCGGGTGGCTGACTCTCGGGGGCGCAGGCCAGACAAAGGCGAGCACGGGACGGAGGCAACGCATGCGGCCGGTACGCTTCGTGGCCCTCTCCGAAGACGGTCAGGCCCTGGTGCTCGCCGATGAGGTCGGCAGACTCCTGGCACTCCCGATCGACGACCGGATCAGCGGTGCGCTGCAGTCCGACGGCACGCCACACCCGATCGGCACGGCCGTCGCGGTGGCGAACGCCGAGGTGATGGCTTCACTGTCGCCACGCGACATCCAGGCCCGGATCCGCTCCGGCGAGTCCGCCGAGGACGTCGCCCGGGTGGCCGGCGTCCCGGTCGACCGCGTGCTGCGCTACGCGGGTCCGGTGCTGCAGGAGCGGGCCATGCTGGCCCAGCACGCGCGCCGCACCCGTCTGAAGACCTCCGACTCCGGCGCCCCGCTGGCCGAGGTCGTGGACGGCCGGCTCGCCCAGCACGGCATCGACACCGAAAAGATCTCCTGGGACGCGTTCCGCCGCGAGGACGGCACCTGGCGCATCATCGCCACGTGGCCGTCTGGCAAGGCGACCGCCCAGGCGATGTGGGATCTCGACAAGGGCCGCCAGGTGGTGGCGCCGCACGACGACATGGCGCAATATCTGTGCGCCGAGCGCCCGACGCAGATCCTCGGCCAGGAGCCGGTGCCCGAGCGCACGCCGCACGAGCGCGGCGGCCACGGCCTGCCCGGTCCGTCGAGGATCAGCGAGCCCGCCCGCGGCGGCCGTGGCCTGCCCGCGGCCGACGCGCCCCGGCAGACCCGCGACCCGATCCGGGCCGGCCGCGACGCCCTACTGGCCTCGCTGGACAGGCCGCTGAGCGGTCCGGGCTCGGGCCGCGGCCTGGAGCCGGCCGCGCAGGAGTCCCGCCGGCCGGTGGCCGGCGGCGCGGCAGCACTGCTCGGTGGCGGCGCGGGTTCCGCCTTCGACGACGACGCCGACCTGCCCAAGGAGGTCCCGGCGGTGCCGAGCCTCGCGGTGCTGCGCCCCCGCCGCACGGTGGGCCAGTCCCAGGGCGGCGACTCCACCGACTCCGAGGAGACGACCAAGCCCCGCAAGCGCCTGCCGAGCTGGGACGACGTCCTGTTCGGCGGCGGTCCGGCGGCGCGCGAAAGCTCCTGATCACCAGCTTCTCAGCGTGGTGTAGCCCGCGCCCGGATCACTCCGGACGAGCGCCAGCTCGCCCAGCGACCAGGACGGCCCCGCATAACCGTCCAGCGCCGCCCGCACCTCGATGTCGTCCGCGTAGGCCACGGTGAGGTGCGGCGTGAAGGGCCGCCCGTCGTACGGCAGATCGGCGGCCCGCAACCGCTCACGCACGTCCGCGTGCAGCTCCCCCAGCTCCCCGTCGACGCCGGCCCACAGGGCGGCCGACCGGCCCTGACCGAACCGTCCGCCGCCGCGCAACCGCAGCGCGGTCCCCTTCGGCACGGAGACCGCGCCGAGCACCCGCTCGACCTCGGGCAGCCTGCCCGCCGGGACCTCACCGATGAACGCCAGCGTGACGTGCCAGCGGTCGATCGGCGTCAGTCGCACGCGGGCCGGCCGTCGGGTCCCGAGCAGACGGCGACGCAGATCCCAGCACACATCATCAGGCGGGAAGACCGCCGCGAAGAGCCGCACGGTCGCGATTCTAGGAGGCTCGCAGCCGGAGACCCGCGGCGTGCAGCAGCCCCTCGACCCGGACCCGTTCGATCTCGCGGTCCATCCCGTCGAGGTGGGCGAGATGCTCGATGAACCCGAGGGACCGGCTGGCCAGCGCCAGCCGCTGGTCATACGCCCGGTGCACCGCGGCGAGCCAGACGACCGACTCGGTGGTGGGCGCGCTGCGCCGCTGCTTGTCGAGCCGGCGCAACTCGGCCACCAGCTCGTCGATGCTCAGCTCCGGGTCGGGCAGGCACGGCTCCAGCTCACCGGTGGTGAATCCACGCTCGAGGCAGAGCAGGGCATGGGTCTCCTGCCGCCCCCGCCGGCCCCAGAACCGGCGGGCGACCACCTCGTCCGCACAGACGACCACCTCGTCCGCACAGACGACAACCGCGACCGCGCACGGCAGACACAGCAACGCGAGCAGCGCCACCGCGAGCACGGCTATGTGCGTGATTGCCACGTTCTGACGCTAAGGCCTGCCCTACGGGAACGGAGAGGGCCGTTCGGATGACTCGGTCTGCCATACATATCCACAGGTTTGTCCTCAGCCGATCTGCCGGTCTCGGCCGGCCAGCACCCCGGCCACCATCTGCGGCACCATCAGCACCGCCAGCAAGGCCAGCGGAATCCGCCAGCTGCCGGTGTGCTCGTAGAGCACGCCGACCACGATGGGCCCGGGAACCGACAGCAGATATCCGCTGCTCTGTGCGAAAGCGGACAACCGGGCCACCGTCGCCGCGTCCCGGCCACGCAACGCGATCATGGTCAGGACCAGCGGGAACGAGCAGTTGCCCACGCCGAGCAGGACGACCCACAACCAGGGGGCGGCGGCCGGATCAACCCAGAGGCCGAGATAGCCGCCCAGGCCGAAGAGCCCGATCAGGACGGCGACACCGCTCTGCCGCGGCAACCGGCCGGCCAGGGCCGAAAGAGCAAAAGACAGCGGTACGCCGAGCAGGGCGGTGACGGCGAAAAGCAAACCGGCGGTACGCGCGGACAGCCCGGCGTCCCGAAAGATCTGCGGCAACCAGCCCATGATCACGTACGCGGCGGTCGACTGCAGCCCGAAGTAGACGGCCAGCGCCCAGGCGATCGGCTGCCGCCGCAGTCGCAGCCCCACGCGCGCCGCCCCCGCTCCCTGCCCACCCGGGCCGCTCTTCTCGGCGGCGCGGTCAAGGCTGGCCACCGCAGCGCGGTCAGGACCAGCCGCGGCGGCAACATCAGGGCTGGACTCGGCGGCAACGTCAGGGCTGGACGCGGCGGGCGTCGGCTGCGTGGTGCGGTCGCGGGCCAGCAGGATCCAGGTCGGCAGGGCGGCCGCCGCGACCACGGCCCATACGCCCAGACCGAGCCGCCAGTCGCCGCCGAAGGCACCGGCGGTCAGCGGCACCGTGACAGCCGCAGCGGTGGAGGCTCCGAGGTTGAGCGCCACCGAGTAAAGGCCGGTCATCGCGCCCACCCGAGTCGGGAAGCGCTGCTTGACCACCACCGGGAGCAGCACGTTCGCCAGCGCGATGCCGGCCAGCGCCAGCGCGGTGAGCGCGATGAACGATCCGGTGCCCCCGGCGAAGGGCCGCACGGCCAGGCCGAGCGCGAGCGCCGCGGTGCCGAGCGCGATCACGCCCCCGGTCCCCCAGCGGCGGGCCAGCAGCGGCGCGAGGGAGCCGACCAGCGCGAAACAGACCGCGGGCACCGACGTGAGCAGTCCGGCGACGGCGGCGCTCATGCCGAGGCTGGCCCGCACCTCCTCCAGCACCGGCCCGAGGCTGGTGACGGCGGGCCGCAGGTTGATGGCGACCAGCACCAGCCCGACCACGGCGAGGGGACGAAGCTTCGCGGCGGTGCGCGGCCGGGTGCTGGTGTTCGCCATGACCCCATCATAGAATCATGGGATGAATCTGAGTCCAGTCTCGCGGGGTACGACTCTCTCCGACCGGGTGATCGCGCGCCTGCGCCAGCAGATCACCTCGGGCGCCTGGCCGGTCGGCTCCCGCATCCCGACGGAGCCGGAGCTCGTCGCCCAGCTCGGCGTCGCCCGCAACACCGTCCGCGAGGCGGTCCGGGCGCTGGCGCACAACGGCCTGCTGGACATCCGGCAGGGCTCGGGCACCTGGGTGGTCGCCACCAGCGAGCTGGCCGGGGTGATGCAGCGCCGGTTCGCCGCCGCCGCGCCGGAGCACGTAACCGAGCTGCGCGGCACCCTGGAGGCGGCGGCGGCCGGCTTCGCGGCCCGGCGCCGCACCCCGGAAGACCTGGTCCGGCTCGACGACCTGCTGGCCCAGCGCGAGCAGGCCTGGGCGACCGGCGACCGGGACGCCTTCGTCGACGCCGACTCGGCGTTCCACCTGGCGGTGGTCGCGGCCTCGCACAACGAGGTGCTGATCGAGCTGTACGCCGACCTCGGCCAGGTCATCCGCGACTCCCTGCGGGACCACTTCGGCCCCCGGCTCAGCCCGGAGGAATACCTCGACCACGCTCGCCTGCTCGCCGCGATCCGCGCCGAGGACCCGGCCACCGCCA
The DNA here is from genome assembly GCF_003947245.1 of Actinoplanes sp. ATCC 53533. Lineage (NCBI taxonomy): Bacteria > Bacillati > Actinomycetota > Actinomycetes > Micromonosporales > Micromonosporaceae > Actinoplanes > Actinoplanes sp. ATCC 53533. The sequence goes on from NZ_QHHV01000094.1 coordinate 28,680, forward strand.
CCGCCGAGGCGGCCGCATACACGGCAAACTGCGAACCCGCGACCTGACCACCCGCCCGACTCACCGACCCGGGCCACTCAGGCGCCGCCGCTCAGGCGGCGACCGCGGGGACCGGATCGATCGGTGCCGGCTGCGGCTGCTGCTGCGGCTCGACGATCTCCTCGTCCGGCGCCGTGCGGACCAGCGTCAGCCCCGGCCGGGAGCCACCGTGCAAGGAGAACCGGTCCCCGCTGGTGCGCAGCTGCCAGATCAGCGCCGCCACCCCTGCGACCAGGCAGAACAGTCCGGCCGCCCAGATGCTCGACGGGACCCCGAAGCGCTCGCCCCACCAGCCCGCCAACGACGCCCCGATCGGTGTCGTGCCCAGGAAGACCAGCACGTACAGGGCCATCACGCGGCCACGATAGGCCGAGTGCACACCCATCTGCACCCGGTGGTTCGCCGCCTGGGCCAGGTAGATCGAGAAGAACCCGGTCGGCACCAGCAGGAGCATCGCCACGATGAAGTTGGGGGCGAAGCCGACCGCCACCTCGAAGACCGCGAAGGCCAGCGCCGCGCCCAGGACGACGTACACCCCGGGCCTGCTGCGGCGGCCGCTGCCGGCCAGGGCACCGCCCAGCGCGCCCACCGCCAGGGCCGTGGTCAGCAGGCCGAAGGACGACGGGCCGGCGTGGAAGTTGATTTTGGCCAGCGCGGCCAGGGTGACCGGGAAGTTGAAGCCGATCATGCCGACCGCGGCCATCAGGGCGATCGGGAGCAGCAGGTCGTGCCGCTTCCACACGTACCGCAGGCCGTCGGCGATGCGGGTGTCGTCGGCGGACGGGCGGGCGGAGGAGCGGTGCAGCTCCAGCGGGCGCATGGCCAGGTAGCTGAAGATCGGCGCGACGGCGAGCGCGGTGGCGATCAGGAAGACCGGTCCGGTGTCGAACAGCGCCAGGGCCACGCCGGCCAGCGCCGGGCCGCCGATCCGGGCCGTGTTGAACGTCGCCGCCGACAGGGCTAGGGCGTTGGGCAGCAGCGGCAGCTCGACCAGTTCCGAGACGAAGGCCTGGCGCACGGGGGTCTCGATGGCGTTGGCGACGCCGAGCAGCGAGGCGAAGAGGAACACGTGCCAGAGCACGACCACGCCGCTGGCCACAAGGATCGCGAACAGGATCGCGGTGACCGCGAAGGTAGCGTTCGCGCTGATCAGCAGCTTGCGCTTGTCGAAGCGGTCGGCGAGCTTGCCCGCCCACAACGTCAGCAGCAGGACGGGCAGGAACTGCAGGGCGGTCACGATGCCAAGCGCGCCGGGTGAGTTGTTCGACAGGTCGAGGACCAGCCAGTCCTGCGCGGTGAACATCATCCACACGCCGACCAGCTTGACCAGCTGGCCGATCGAGAACAGCCGGTAGTTACGAACCTGCAGGGACCGGAATGTCGTGCTCAGCACTGCCCGCACTCGGGTTGCGCCTCCTCATCAGCCGTACGCGTCATCACCGTGTGTGACGGAACGACCGTGAGCTGCGAGACTGCTCAGTTGCGGGCGACCTGCCTCAGGATCTGCGCGGCCCGCTCCAGCGTGTCGCGTTCCTCCGGGGTGAGCTCGGCCAGTTGCAGCGCGAGCCACTCGTTGCGCGCCTTCTCGAACTGGGCGTAGACCGCCCGGCCCTCCTCGGTCGCGGCCAGGATCACCTGGCGGCGGTCGGTCGGGTGGGGCGTACGCGCGACCAGCCCGCGATCCTCCAACTTGCCGACGATCTTGGTCATCGTCGGCGGCTGCACCCGCTCGGTGTCCGCCAGCTCCCGTGGGGTCAGCGCACCGGCCAGTTGCAGGCTGGTCAGCGCCGAGAGCTGACTGAACGTGAGATCGCCGACCGCACGGGCCTGACGCAACCGCCGATTGAGCCGCATGATCGCTTCGCGCACCGAAATGGCCAGTTGCTCGGCTGTTGCCCGCTCCGCCACCGACCGCTCCATCACGTTTCTTAGCCTAGCTAATGAGCTTGGCTAACGACATCGAATACGGCTATGACCGTAGTCACCGGGCACGCTAGCGCACCCGGCGACCACCCCGATCACCGCAGGCAGCAGCTCACAACAGAACAGACTCCAGCGGGCCCCGCAGGAAGTACAGGACGA
>NZ_QHHV01000095.1:0-22426 GCF_003947245.1 Actinoplanes sp. ATCC 53533
GCGCTGAACCCGGTGTTCACCGTCGGCTACCAGATGGCCGAGCTGTTCCGGGTGCACCGGGGCATGTCGCGGGGCGACGCCAAGCAGCGCTCCATCGAGCTGCTCGACCAGGTCAAGATCCCGGGCGCCAAGCTCCGGTTCGGCGACTACCCGCACCAGTTCTCCGGCGGTATGCGCCAGCGCGTCATGATCGCCATGGCGCTGGCGCTCGACCCCGAGGTGCTGATCGCCGACGAGCCCACCACGGCGCTCGACGTGACCGTGCAGGCGCAGATCATGGGCCTGCTGGCCGAGCTGCAGCAGCAGCGCAACATGGGCCTCATCCTGATCACCCATGACATGGGCGTGGTCGCCGACGTCGCGGACCGCATCTCGGTGATGTACGCGGGCAAGGTCGTCGAGGAGGCGCCGGTCTACGACATCTACGCGCGCCCGGCCCACCCGTACGCGAAGGCCCTGCTCGAATCGATCCCCCGGCTCGACAAGAAGGGCCAGGAACTCAACGTCATCAAGGGTCTGCCGCCGGCGCTGACGTCCATCCCGCAGGGCTGCGCGTTCAACCCGCGCTGCGCCTACGTCCAGGACGTCTGCCGGCAGGATCCGGCGCCACAGGCGTACATCGTCGCGCCGGGCCGCACGGCCCGCTGCCACTTCTGGAGGGAGGTCGCCGGAGATGAGTGACCGCAACGACGTCGTGCTCGAGACCAAGGGCCTCGTCAAGCACTTCCCGATCACCCAGGGAATCGTCTTCCAGTCGAAGGTCGGCGCGGTGCGCGCCGTCGACGGTGTGGACATCCAGCTGCGCCGCGGCGAGACCCTCGGCGTGGTCGGCGAGTCCGGCTGCGGCAAGTCGACCCTGGCCAAGTTGCTCGTCGGCCTGGAGAAGCCGACCGCGGGCGAGATCAACGTCCGCGGCGAGAACATGGTCACGCTCAAGGGCGGCGCGTTGCGACGGGCCCGCCGCAACATCCAGATGGTGCTGCAGGACCCGTACACGTCGCTGAACCCCCGCATGACGGTCGGCGACATCATCGGCGAGCCGTTCGAGATCCACCCCGAGGTCACGCCCCGCAAGGGCCGCGCCCGGGCGGTGCAGGACCTGCTCGACACGGTCGGCCTCAACCCCGACCACGTCAACCGCTATCCGCACCAGTTCTCGGGCGGTCAGCGCCAGCGCATCGGCATCGCCCGCGCGCTGGCCCTGAAGCCGGAGATCATCGTCTGCGACGAGCCGGTCTCCGCGCTCGACGTGTCCATCCAGGCACAGGTCATCAACCTGCTGGAGGGCCTGCAGAACGACTTCGGCCTGTCGTACATCTTCATCGCCCACGACCTGTCCGTGGTCCGGCACATCTCGGACCGGGTCGCGGTGATGTACCTCGGCAAGATCGTCGAGATCGGCAACGACGAGCAGATCTACGAGCAGCCGACCCACCCGTACACCCAGGCCCTGCTCTCCGCGGTGCCGGTCCCGGACCCGCGGCTGCGCGGCCTCCGCGACCAGATCGTCCTGGAGGGCGACGTGCCGTCGCCGGCCAACCCGCCGTCGGGTTGCCGGTTCCGCACCCGCTGCTGGAAGGCCGAGTCGATCTGCGCCGAGCAGGAGCCCCTGCTGCAGATCCGCGAACGCTCCCCGCACGAGAGCGCGTGCCACTTCGCCGAGCCGCGGGACGTGGTCCACGCGGTCTGAGCACCGGAGGAAAGGGACCTGCCGAGCCGGCAGGTCCCTTTCTTTTCCCCAGGCCGCGGCGCCGGCGGGGACATGCAGGATCGCCTCGGTCTGTCGAGGACCGCCCAGCTCAGCCACTATCGGCGGGGCACCCAACGCTGAGCCGGGCGCCCGCGGCACGGGGCAGTGCGGCCGCCTCCGGCGCTGTACCCTGCCCGCTGTGGATCACCAGCCTGCCCAGAGCCTTCCCCCAGGCCCTCCCCCGGGTCCGCCCTACGCGGGTCCGCCCTACGCGGGTCCGCCCTACGCGGGTCCGCCCTACGCGGGACCGCCCACGCCTGGGCCGCCCCCGTGGAACGGCAAGACCAACGGCTTCTCCATCGCCGCGCTCACCCTGTCGCTGTTCGGCTGCGTGGGTTTACTCAGCGTGGTCTTCGGCATCATCGGCCTGCGGCAGTCACGCCGCAACGGCGACCGGCGCGGCCGCTTCTTCGCCATCGCCGCGCTGACCATCTGCGGCCTCTGGCTGGCCGTGATCGCGGTGGCGGTCGTCGTCAACCTCGCCAAGGGCCCGGACCGCGACGCGACCGGCGCCGTCCGCGGCGAACGCTCGATCAGCATCGAGAAGCTGCGGGCCGGTGACTGCATCAAGAACATCATCGCCCAGACCGGCAGCTATGTGGACGTGGTGCCCTGCACCACGGGGCACACCAGCGAGGTCATCGGCCGGATCACCCTGCCGGCGGGTCCCTGGCCGGGCCAGCAGAAAATCGAGGAGGCCGGCGACGCCGGCTGCGAGAAGCTCCTCGAGGAGTACGCCGGCCGCACCCTGGCCGAGGCCAGGTCCACCATCGTCGCGGTGACCCCGGAAGAGCTGGACTGGCCGGAGGACCGCGGCGTCCTCTGCATCGCCTACCACCTCCGAGCTGCCACCGACTCCCTACGCCGCTGATCAGCGAACGGACCCGCATCCGGTGCACTTTTGCCCGCTCATCTGCCGAGCGTGGCGCCCCGCTGGTGGCCCCGCGTGCCCGGGGCCACCAGGTCAGGCGGGTGGGCCCAGGAGGTCCCACTTGTTACCGGCGATGTCCAGGAAGACCGCGACCTGACCGTAGGGCTCGCTGCGGGCCTGTGTCAGAAAGCGCACGCCGGCCTCGGTCATCCGCTTGTGCTGGGCGGTGAAGTCCTCCGTGCGCAGGAAGAAGCCCACTCGGCCCGCCGTCTGGTTGCCCACGGCGGCCTGCTGATGCGCGCCGTCCGCCTGGGCGAGCAGGATGCCGGTCTGCCCGCCGGGCGGCCGCACCACGACCCACCGCTTCGGCCGCCCGTCGTTGGTCAACGAGGGTGCGTCCTCCACCAGCTCGAAGCCGAGCGCGCCGACAAAGAACTCGATCGCCGAGTCATAGTCGTCGACAACCACCGCTACCAACTCAACTCGCATCCCCGCACCCTAGGGCCTTGAGGGCGTCGTCTTACGCCGGCGGCTGCCAGCGCTTCACCACCACCGACGGGGCAGCCTCAGCCGACCACGCCTGCAGTCGCAGCCGCTCCATGGTCTGCGGATCCTCATCTGAGTCGATGTCAGCCTGGTATGCCCGGTCGAGGTTGGAGCAGGAGGCGCGCAACCGCAGCCAACCCGGCGCCACGGGGAAACGTCGCGCCTCGGGCACATAGTCGGTGCACCCCATGACGACCAGCATCCCCGAGGAGCAATGGATGCTGGCTTCCAGCACGTGATCGAACTCGATGCTGTCGTCGGCCGGCGGCCCAGCCAGCACTTCGACGCTGACCGCGACGTTGACGTTCACCGTCGTGCCGAGCGCGACCGCGTCCTGGCCCACGGCCAGGCGATCGACTATCGCCTGGCCGGTCCACTCGGCGCCGAGGTCAGTCTGCGAACCCTCGTCGAACGCGTGGATCTGGTGGTAGTCCGCGAACAAGGTCAATTCAGTCACGCCGCCATCATGCACGCCTGCCTCCTGCGGCGGGCGGGCCCAGACACTGAGCCGGCGGTGGAGGGAACCGTGCACGGACCTGGCAGGGTGCGGGGGACCGTTCAGGAGCGTCAGCGACTGGTCGCCCGTGCCCGGTCCCCGCGGGAGCGACGGTCAGCACCATGCACTCAGCGAGGCAAGGAGATTCTCAGAGGGGTCCGCGGCCGGCGCGGAGCAGCAGGAGCGCCACCTGGGTGCCGTCCGGGCCCAGCGCCTCGCGGAAGCGCTCGACGATCTCCCGCTCGCGCGACAGCACCAGCCTCGTGCCACCCGAGGCCATGCGGGTGCGGCCGACGTGCTGGGACAGGCGGGAACGTTCCAGCCACAGGTCGATCAGCGACTGGTCGATCTCGTCGATGCGCTCGCGGATCGCCTTGATCTCTTCCGCGGCCGGTTCCGCGCCGGCGCCGGTCTGCTGGTCCATCAGGTCTGCGCTCATGTCGTGCTCCTCGGGTGCTGGCGTCCCGGCTGGCCCGGCCCGGGCAGCATCAAGCCCCGGGCTCGGGAGCCCGGGGCTTGATGTAGGCCTGTCGTTCAGACGCGTCCTACGGTCGCCGGACTTCCGGTGCCGTAGCCAAAAAATCGCGTCTGCTGGATCACGAAGCGAGTATGTACCCGGTTCGGGCCGCTCCGCAAGGAAACGGCCCGAACCGTGGGACGGTCCCGCTCAGCCGATCTTCGTGATCCGGTTGGCCGGGCCCGGGACGACCGGGGCGCCGGCGCCGAGATAGCCGACCAGGGCGTCGACGTCGAAGCCCGGTGCCGTGGTGCGGCCGGTGCCCAGCGTCAGGTTGGTGAAGCCGTCGCCGCCGTTGGCCAGGAAGTCGTTCGTGGTGACCTGGTAGTTGGCGGCGGGGTCGATCGGGGTGCCGTTGAGGGCCAGCGCGGTCACCTTCGAACCCGCCGGGGCCGTGCTGTTCCACGAGTAGGTCAGGCCGGCCGACACCTGCAGGATGCGCTGGGTGGTCTGCCCGCCGAAGCCGACGAACTGCTGCTCCAGGACGTTCTTGAGCTGCGCGCCGGTGAAGGTCTGGGTGACCACCAGGTTGTTGAACGGCTGGACGGTGAACGCCTCGCCGTAGGTCACCTGGCCGTTGGCCTCGCCGCCCGACGACTGCTCGGCGTCGAAGTCGGCGCGGATGCCGCCCGGGTTCATCAGTGCGATCTGCGCGTTGCTGGCCGTGGTCCAGGCGAGCTGGGCGTCGGCGATCACGTCGCCGAGCGGCGACTCGCCGTTGGCGCCGGCCGTGCGGGTGATGTCGGCGGCGATGCTGCCGACGACCTTGTTCGCGATCGGGGCGACCGCGGTCCGGTATTTGTCAGCGACCTTCTTGGCCTTCGCGTCGACCGTGGCCGGGTTCTTCAGGAAGACCCCGGCGGCGTCCCTGAGCCAGCCGCCCTTGCCGTCGGAGACGCCGTTCTCCACGACCACGTTCTTGGCGGTGACCTCCGCGAAGCGGCCGGTGCGCTGGTTGATCGCGTAGTCGATGTCGGTGATCAGCTGGCCGTTGCTGCCGGCGCTGGTGACCACCGAGGTGCCCTGGGAATTCGGCAGCGTGCAGGAGTAGAAGCGGTGCGTGTGGCCGGAGACCACCAGGCTGAACTCGGGGTTGAGGCCCGCGACGATCGGCACGATCGGCCCGGCGAAGGCGTTGCAGTCCGAGACGCCCGGGACCGGGACCTGCTCGGAGACGTTCTGCTGGCCGCCCTGGTGCACGAGCAGCACCTGCGCCTTGACGCCGAACAGCTTGAGCACGTTGCCCCACTTGTTCGCGGTCTCGACCTCGTTCGCGAAGCGCACGGTCTTGATGCCGGCCGGGTTGACGATGCCGGGGGTGCCCTCCAGGGTGAGGCCGACGAAGCCGACCGGGGTGCCGTTGACGAACTTGATGTCGATCGGCGGCAGGATCGGCAGGCCGGTCTTCTTGTTGATGGTGTTCGCGGCCAGGTAGGTGAACTTGGCGCCCTTGAAGCCGTCGCCGTCCTGGCAGCCGTCGGTGGGGTGGCAGCCGCCGCGCTGCATCCGGATCAGTTCGTCGACGCCCTCGTCGAACTCGTGGTTGCCGACCGAGCTGACCTGCAGGCCGACCTCGTTCATGAGCTCGATGGTGGGCTCGTCGTGGAAAGCCGCGCTGACCAGGGGGGTCCCGCCGATCAGGTCGCCGGCGCCGACCGTGAGGGTCTTGCGACCCTCGGCGGCGGCCTCGGCGCGCAGCTTCTTCAGATATGTCGCCAGGTATTCGACGCCGCCGGCGGGGGTGCCGTTGACGGCCGCGCCGCTGCCGCCGGGCGGGTCGATGGCGCCGTGGAAGTCGTTGTAGCTGAGGAACTGGCCCTTGACCGTCTTGCCGGACAGTCCGTAGGACACGCTGGCCGGGGCCATGCCCGGCAGATACTTGGCGACGGGGGTGCTGGCGGGTGCCTGCTCGGGCCTGGTCATCGGCAGGGTAGCGACGACGGCCAGGGCGAGGGCCGGCACGGCGAGATGGCGCAGCACGGCCCAGCCGCGGCGACGAGGGTGGTCCATAGTATTCGGTCTCCCGGTCGGGTAACGGATCAACCAACGACCCTCAGCCTCGTTTATCGGTGCTGGTCAGCGCTACTGCCTGGGGATGACAGGTTGGTTGCGGCGGATGGTTGTGCACCGTGCGGAAAGATTGTCGGTGGTGCGGCATAGACTTGTCCGGCGATGCGAGCCCTTCCGGAAAATTCCCAGCCCCTGTTCACGATGCCGCCTGTTCAGGAGCGCAAATCCCCTGGTCAGAGCGATGCTCCCGAGCGGAAGCCGGCTCGGCGGCTCGATCCGGAGTCGCTGCTGGTCGGGCTCAACACCCCACAGCGCGACGCGGTGACCCACGCCGGGTCACCGTTGCTGATCGTCGCCGGGGCCGGCTCGGGCAAGACCCGGGTGCTGACCCACCGGATCGCCTATCTGCTGGCCGAGCGCGAGGTGCATCCCGGCCAGATCATCGCGATCACCTTCACCAACAAGGCCGCCGGTGAGATGAAGGAGCGGGTCGCCGCCCTGGTCGGTCCCCGGGCCCGGCTCATGTGGGTGTCGACCTTCCACTCCGCCTGCGTGCGCATCCTGCGGGCCGAGCACGAGCACGCCGGGCTGAAGAGCACCTTCTCCATCTACGACGCGGACGACTCGCGGCGGCTGATGCAGCTCGTCGCCCGCGAGCTCGACCTGGATCCGAAGCGCTACACCGCCCGTGGCCTGGCCGCCCAGGTGTCGAATCTGAAGAACGAGCTGGTCGAGCCCGAGGAGTTCAAGGACCGCGCGAAGGGCCCCAACGAGCGGGCCGTCGCGGAGGCATATGTGCTCTATCAGCGCCGCCTCAAGGAGGCGCACGCGCTCGACTTCGACGACATCATCATGGCCACGGTGCACCTGCTGCAGTCGCACCCGCAGGTGGCCGAGGTCTACCGGCGCAGGTTCCGGCACGTCATGGTCGACGAATATCAGGACACCAACCACGCGCAGTACATGCTGGTCAAGGAGCTGGTCGGCCCGGCAGACGGCGAGCTGCCGCCGGGCGAGCTCTGCGTCGTCGGCGACGCCGACCAGTCGATCTACGCGTTCCGGGGCGCGACGATCCGCAACATCCTCGAGTTCGAGCGCGACTATCCGAACGCCCGCACGATCCTGCTGGAGCAGAATTACCGCTCCACCCAGACGATCCTGTCGGCGGCCAACGCGGTCATCGACCGCAACACCTCCCGCAAGCCCAAGCGGCTCTGGAGCGACCAGGGCGCGGGCGAGCAGATCGTCGGATATGTCGCCGACACCGAGCATGCCGAGGCCGACTGGGTGGCCCGCGAGATCGACCGGCTCACCGACAACCACGACGTCCGCCCCGGCGACGTGGCGGTCTTCTACCGCACCAACGCGCAGTCCCGCGTCTTCGAGGAGGTGTTCATCCGGGTCGGCCTGCCCTACAAGGTCGTCGGCGGGGTGCGCTTCTACGAGCGCAAGGAGGTCCGCGACGCGCTGGCCTATCTGCGCGCGGTGGTCAACGACGACGACACGGTGAGCATCCGCCGGGTGCTGAACACTCCACGCCGGGGCATCGGCGACCGGGCCGAGGCCTGCGTCGAGGCGCTGTCCACTCGCGACCGGATCTCGTTCGGCCAGGCCCTGCGCGGCGCGAAGAACGCACCGGGCATCTCGACCCGCGCGGCCAACAGCATCGCCGACTTCGTGCAGCTCCTCGACGACCTGCGGGAGCAGTCCCGCACAGCGCCGCCGGAGGAGGTCCTGGAGGCCGCCCTGCAGCGTTCCGGCTTGCTGTCCGAATTGGAGGAGAGCCTCGACCCGCAGGACCAGGGCCGGGTGGAAAACCTTCAAGAGCTGGTCAGCGTCGCCCGGGAATACACCGAGCGGGTGGAGGCGCAGGCGGGGGAGGAGGACGCGCCGGCCGCCACGCTGGCCGGCTTCCTCGAGCAGGTCGCGCTGGTCGCCGACGCCGACCAGATTCCCAGCGACGACCCCGACCACCAGGGGGTGGTCACGCTGATGACGCTGCACACCGCCAAGGGCCTCGAGTTCCCGGTGGTGTTCCTGACCGGTCTCGAGGACGGCGTCTTCCCGCACATGCGCGCGCTGGGGGACAACTCGGAGCTGGAGGAGGAGCGCCGGCTGGCCTACGTCGGCATCACCCGGGCCCGGCAGCGGCTCTACCTGTCCCGCGCGGTGACCCGTTCGGCGTGGGGCCAGCCGCAATACAACCCGCCCTCGCGGTTCACCGACGAGCTGCCGGCCGAGCTCGTGCGCTGGGAGCGCACGGCCGGGTCGTACACGTCGTGGTCGGGCACCGGCGGCGGCGTCGGCGGGCGTGGTGGCGGCGACCGCGGCCGCGGCGGTGGTTTCTCCGGCGGCACGCCCAAGGCCCAGCAGCTCGCTCAGCGCCTGGGCGTGGACGCGAGCAGGCTGACGACCGCGAGCGAGCTGAAGCAGACACCGAAGGTCGAGACCGGCGACCGGGTAAACCACCAGCGCTACGGCCTGGGCCGGGTGGTGACCGTCGAGGGTCAGGGCCCCGGCGCGCGCGCCCAGATCGACTTCGGTGACCAGGTCATGTGGCTGATCCTGCGGCACGCCCCGATCGAGAAGATCTAACGGGCCGCAGTGCCTGCCAGGGTCACCCCGCGCAGCTGCAGCAGCACCGCGAGGCCGACACCAGCCACGAGGGCGATGTCCGCGATGTTGCCGATGAAGAAGCCGAAGTAGTCGATGAAGTCGACGACCCGGCCACGTCCCGGCCCTGGCTCCCGGAGCAAGCGGTCGAGCAGATGGGTGGTCGCGCCGCCGAGCGCCGGGTCGGCTGAGACCTGATCTGCCGGAACCGACCGGGACACCGAAAGATCTACTGTGCAGCTGTGGCCGCGCAGCCGGTGATGTCGACGCCGTGCTCGTGCATCCAGGCGGTCGGCTCGATCGGGTTCTGGTAGGAGCCCTGGTGCACCTCGAAGTGCAGGTGCGGGCCGGTGGAGTGACCGGTCGAGCCCTCGTTGCCGAGCTGCTCGCCGACCGCGACGTGCTGGCCGGGCGTCACCGTGATCACCGACATGTGCCCGTAGTGGGTGAGGTATCCGTTGCCGTGGTCGATCAGGACGGCGTTGCCGTAGCCCTCGGCGGGCCCGGCGGCCACGACGGTGCCCTCGCCCGCGGCGCGGATCCGGGTGCCATCCGGCGCGGCCAGGTCGACGCCGGCGTGCAGGCGGCCCCAGCGCGGGCCGAAGCAGGAGGTCGTCGCGGCTTCCGGCAGCGGATGGACCCACAACGGCAGCGGCTTGACCTTGCGGGCCTGCGGGACGAACGACAGCTCCGCGCCAGCAGACCCGATCTTCAAGGAGCCGACGAACCCGGTCTCGCCGGATCCGGTCTCCACCGAGCCGGCGGGGCCGGTGGGGCCGGTTCCCAGGGGGTTGGCGGATCCGGTCTCCAGCGGGCTGGTGGAGCCGGTTCCCAGGGGGTTGGCGGATCCGGTCTCCAGCGGGCCGGCGGATCTGGTCCCCAGGTAACCGACGCCCGCTCGTGCCGCGGAGCCGGACAGGGACGGCGCGAGCGAGGGGGAAGGAGAGGCAGCGGATGGCGAGAGCGACGGGGCAGTGCCGGCCGCGGCCGGCGGCGACGCGCTGGGAGCCAGTGCCGCCTGGGCCGCGGCGGGGCGGTTCTTGCCGGCCGCCGGCCCGGACGCGGCGCCGCTCGTCGCTGTCGTGACACCGGCCACGCCTACCCCGGCGACCAGGGCGACGGCTACCACGTGGCGGCCCCTCTCCCCGACGGGAGTGCCCGGGGCGCGGTGGCTGTGCAGCGGCGTCGTTCGGCGGTGGCGACCGCGGACGTTCCGGTTGGCTCGATGCTGCACGAGTCTTTGATCCTCCAGGTCTCGGTGGTCGACACCTGCCTGGTCGGCACCACCCCGGGGATCGTGAGCGGAGTGCGCCCGATGCAACCGGCCCGGTAGCAGAACGGTTGCGGACATGAAAAACCGCCGGACCCTCAGCGGCCCGGCGGTGCGTGTGACGGGGTCAGGAGGCGGCGACCTCGGCATACGGCGAGGCGATGCCCAGCTTGATGTCGACGCCGCGCTCGCGCAGGAAGACGATCGGGTCGGTCGGCGCGCCGTTGACGTGCACCTCGAGGTGCAGGTGCATGCCGTACGAGTAGCCCGTGTTGCCGACCTGGCCGATGACCTGCCCGGCCTTGACGGTGTCGCCGGCCTTGACCAGCAGCCGCCGCGAGTGGGCGTAAATCATCTCTGTGCCGTCGGAGTGCTTGATGGTGATGGCGTAGCCGTAACCGCCGTTGTGGCCCGCGGCGGTCACCACACCGGCGTGCACGGCCTTGTACGGGGTGCCCTCGGGCGCAGCCAGGTCGATGCCGGCGTGCAGCTTGCCAAAGCGGACGCCGTACGGCGAGGTGAACTGGTATTCATCGAGCGGGAGCAGCCAGGCGTTGGCCGCGAGCTCCTCGTCGGAGAGCTTCTCGCCCTGGGTGCGGTTGCTGCGGGAGGCTGGCTCCGCACCGCGCTCGGCGAGGACGTCGTCGGCGGACGCGGCCTCATCGCCGGCGGAAGCGGCCTGCTCCAGGTTTTGCAGGACCGTGGGGTTGACGTCCTTGGCGTCCGGGAACTGTGAGGCGGCTCCCAGGGCGACCACGCCGGCGCCGACGAAGGCGGACGTGACGACCGCGGCATAGCGACTGCGCGGAGGAGTGGGCACGCGGCGGCGGCCGCGATAGCGGTCGGGCTCAGACGACAAGCGCTGACGCACGAACAACCCTCCGTCGGTGGCAAAGAGCGGCATCCACCAAGCTCGAACAGACGCTGAACGGTGGTTTGCCGAGCGGTCGGGCCGGAGTTATCCGGTTGACAGCCGTGGGCCACGGTAACGAAACGCAACGCCGGGTACAAGTCGCAGCGCCAATTCCCTGACAGTTACCTGTCGGCATTAGGGCGCGATTGTCCGAGTTGGTGGCAATTCTGAGTAGGAGCGGTGTTGGCTCTCCGTAACTGCGCCCGGAACGCATAGTCATGTGACGCGGAATACGTTAAATGGTGCTTGCTTGTGGCGCCTTGATGGTCTTGGTGCCGGCCGGTAGTACGGAGCGGCGGCTTCCTTGGTTCAACCGTGCCGGGTTACCGTTCGTTCAGGTGGCAGTTTCCAGGTCGGCCGGCAGTGCAGTCGGTGAGCGCCGAAGGGGTCGCAGATGCAAGCACGGATCAGGGTCGTCGTTGCCAAACCAGGGCTCGACGGCCACGACAGGGGCGCGAAGGTGGTCGCGCGGGCGCTGCGGGACGCCGGCATGGAGGTCGTCTACACGGGCCTGCATCAGACGCCCGAACAGATCGTCGAGACCGCCATCCAGGAGGACGCCGACGCCATCGGGCTGTCGGTGCTGTCCGGTGCGCACATGACGCTGTTCCGGCGGGTGCTGGAACTGCTGACGGAACGTGACGCTGCCGACATCGTGGTATTCGGCGGCGGCATCATTCCGGCGGACGACATAACCGAGCTTGAGAAAATCGGCGTGGCACATATCTTCACGCCGGGCGCGACGACCGGATCCATCATCGAATGGGTACGCGCCAATGTGGCTACGCCGGTAGCGTGACCAATCAACTGCGCAGAGTAAAGAAAGTTTAAGGGGAGAGGCCGGACGCACCCCTCACACGTCCGGCCTCTCTATGCACGATGCCCCGCCGCCACCCCTCGACCGACAGGGCATCGGCCGCTCTCGCCGTCGCTCAGCGCTCCGACATCACACTCAACGACGCCTCAAGAGCGGGGTTACGCGACCTGGGGCGACTTTTTCGGCGGGCTCCGCGTAGCCTCTCGCAGCGTGCAGCCCTACCCTGTGGTCCCGCGGATCCCCGAGGACCAGCCCTTCATCGTCCGGCCCAGCGTGCGCAAGCGGGTGCTCGCCTTCGGCGGCTTCGTGCTGGCCCTGATGACCGTCCTCGGCTGCGTGCTCGGCCTGGCCGCGATCGGCTCGCCCAACGGCGGCGCGCTCCTGATCCTCTTCCTGGTCATCGCGGTCGCCTTCGTGGGCCTGTTCGGGCTGCAGATCTGGCTGGTCGCCACCGGCGGCCCCGTGCTCGCGGTCGGGCCGGCCGGGCTGTGGATCAAGACCCGGCCGAGCCGGGGCCAGGCCATCTGGCTGCCCTGGGAGGCGATCGGTGGGATCTCCCGCCGCCGCTGGAGCTTCGAGAAGATGCTCTGCGTCGCCCCGCGCGACCCCCGCGCCGAGCAGCGACTGGGCGCGTTCACCGCGTTCGACTCCATGGTCACCCAGGCCGCGTTCGGCACCGGCTTCACCGCGACGCTGAACTTCGCCGACCGGAGCGAGCAGGAAATTCTGCAGGCGGTCGCCTACTTCGCCGGCGGACGCGTGCCCCTCGCGTAACAGTGGTGCTGTGTGGTCTCGCACACCGTGCACCCGCGGCGGCGCAGCCGGTAGTGATGTGGCTAGGCTGCGAAATGGGCCCTCAGGGCCGACATTTCTCTCACGCTGGCGGCGACGCAACGACGCGCCGCGGACATCAGGTCGGGACGCAGGTACGCGGCTTGCCGGGGCAAGCGTCGCGAGCGAAAGGAGACACGTGGACCTGTTCGAGTATCAGGGGCGCGACCTGTTCGAACGGCACGGGCTGCCCGTGCTGGGCGGCGGCGTCGCCGAGACCCCGCAGGAGGCCCGCGCCATCGCCGAGCGACTCGGCGGCAAGGTCGTGGTCAAGGCTCAGGTAAAGGTCGGCGGCCGCGGCAAGGCCGGCGGCGTCAAGCTCGCCGACGGCGCGGACGAGGCCGAGGCCAGGGCGACGGACATCCTCGGGATGGACATCAAGGACCACACCGTGCACAAGGTGATGCTCGCGGAGACCGCGGACATCAAGGAGGAGTACTACTTCTCCTACCTGCTGGACAGGGCCAACCGCACCTTCCTCTGCATCGCCAGCGTGGCCGGCGGCATGGAGATCGAGACGGTCGCCGAGGAGGACCCGGAGCGGGTCGCCAAGATCGCCATCGACGCCAGCAAGGGCGTGGACGAGGCCAAGGCGCGCGAGATCGTCGCCGCCGCCAAGTTCCCGGCCGAGGTGGCCGAGCAGATCGTCGACATCGCGGTCAAGCTCTGGCAGGCCTTCGTGGCCGAGGACGCCACGCTGGTCGAGGTCAACCCGCTGGCCAAGGTGGGCGACGGCCGGGTGTTGCTGCTGGACGCCAAGATCACCCTGGACGAGAACGCCGGCTTCCGGCACCCCGACCACGAGGCGCTGGTCGACCAGTCCGCGGTCGACCCGCTGGAGCAGGCCGCCAAGGCCAAGAACCTCAACTACGTCAAGCTGGACGGCGAGGTCGGCATCATCGGTAACGGCGCCGGCCTGGTCATGTCGACGCTCGACGTGGTCGCGTACGCGGGTGAGCGCAACGGCGGCGTCAAGCCGGCCAACTTCCTGGACATCGGCGGCGGCGCCAGCGCGCAGGTCATGGCCGACGGCCTGGAGATCGTGCTCGGCGACCCGGCGGTCAAGTCGGTCTTCGTGAACGTCTTCGGCGGCATCACCGCCTGCGACGAGGTCGCCAACGGCATCGTCCAGGCGCTCGCCCTGCTCGGTGAGCGCGGCGAGGCCGTCACCAAGCCGCTCGTGGTCCGCCTCGACGGCAACAACGCCGAGGCCGGCCGGGCGATCCTGGACGCGGCGAACAACCCGCTGGTGCAGCGGGTGGACACGATGGACGGTGCGGCCGAGCGCGCCGCCGAGCTCGCGGCTGCGGGGAAGTGACGACATGGCTATCTGGCTCACCAAGGACTCCAAGGTCATCGTCCAGGGCATGACCGGCGCGGAGGGCTCCAAGCACACCCGCCGGATGCTCGCCGCGGGCACCAATGTGGTCGGCGGCGTCAACCCGCGCAAGGCCGGCACGACGGTCGACTTCGACGGCACCACGCTGCCGGTGTTCGCCTCCGTCGCCGAGGCGATCAAGGAGACCGGCGCCGACGTGTCGGTCATCTTCGTGCCGCCGGCGTTCACCAAGGCCGCCGTGCTGGAGGCGATCGACGCCGAGATCCCGCTGGCCGTCGTGATCACCGAGGGCGTACCGGTGCAGGACTCCGCCGCGTTCTGGGCGCACAACGTCGCCCAGGGCCAGAAGACGCGGATCATCGGCCCGAACTGCCCGGGCATCGCGTCGCCCGGGGCCTCCAACGCCGGCATCATCCCGGCCGACATCACCCCGGCCGGCCGCATCGGCCTGGTCAGCAAGAGCGGCACGCTGACCTACCAGCTCATGTACGAGCTGCGCGACATCGGCTTCTCCACCGCGGTCGGCATCGGCGGCGACCCGATCATCGGGACCACCCACATCGACGCGCTCAAGGCGTTCCAGGACGACCCGGACACCGACGCGATCGTGATGATCGGTGAGATCGGCGGCGACGCCGAGGAGCGCGCGGCCGAGTTCATCAAGGCCAACGTGACCAAGCCGGTCGTCGGCTACATCGCCGGCTTCACCGCCCCGCCCGGCAAGACCATGGGCCACGCCGGCGCGATCATCTCCGGCTCGGCCGGCACCGCCGATGCCAAGAAGGAGGCCCTCGAGGCCGCCGGCGTCAAGGTCGGCAAGACCCCGAGCGAGACCGCGCGGCTCATGCGCGAGGTCATGAGCTGATCTTGGTACGGCCACTGGCGCGCCGCGGCACGGACGATCCACGTCCGAACCGCGGCGCGCCGCCGTATCCAGCGACATTCCGCCGTCCCCGAACGCTGATTCAGCCTTTCCCCGGCGTCCGTTGCCGATTTCGGGGGGTTTGCGGCAGCCGTTGTCCGGCGCGTCGTCGTTTCTGCGTCGCCGTGGGCCGCACGGCGTGGAAAAGTAGGTCGTGATGCCGAGCACCCCCGACCGTCGCGACGGTCGATCCGACGGCTCGGAGGACCAGTTAGAGGCCGCCGAGGCCGTGCACCTTGCCGCCCGCGAGACGATCTCGGTGCGCCCGTCGACACCGGCCGATCGCCCGACCGTCCGGGTTGACCCCGCCGACCGAGCCACCGTGCGGATCGATCCGGGCAACCGCGAGACGGTCAAACTCCCCGGTCAACGCCGCCCGCCGCCCGCCCGGGGCCGCCGGGCGCCGCTGCTGGTCGCCGCGGCCTTCGCGACCTGCTGGGCCGCGTTCGTCGCGTACGTGCCGGTCGCCGCGGTCATCGGGCTGGCCCGCACGTTGGAGGGGCAGGGCGGGCTCGGCGGCGCCGCGCATGCCGGGCTGGCCGGCTGGCTGCTCGGGCACGGCGTGCCGATCGGCACCTCCATCGGCCCGCTCGGCCTGGCGCCGCTGTTGCTGACCCTGCTGGCCGGCTGGCGCCTCAACCGCGCAGGCCTGCACGTCACCCGTGCGATCGGCGCCCGGCGCAGCGGCTCGCCCCGGGCCGCCCTGCTGGTCGCCGGCGCCATCGGCATCTCGTACGCGGTCCTGGGCGCGCTGGCGGCGCTGCTCGTCGACGGCCGGGGCACCGAGGTGTCCACGGCCCGCGCGGCCGTGAATTTCTTCGTCGCCGGGCTGGCGTTCTCCCTGATCGGCTCGTTGCGTGGCACCGACGCCCTGGTCGTGATAGCCCGCCGGATCCCGCCGGCGCTGCGCCACGGCCTGCGGGCGGGCGTGGTGGCGGCGCTGCTGATCCTCGCCGCCGGTGCCGCGTTCGCCGGGCTGGCCGTCGCGGTCGGCGGCGGCCAGGCGGCGGACATGATCTCGGTGTACCGGACCGGGGTCGCCGGGCAGGCCGGCATCACGCTGCTCAGCCTCGGCTACGGGGCGAACGCCGTGGTCTGGTCGGCGGCATACCTGCTGGGCCCCGGCTTCCTGCTGGGCACCGACTCGGCCGTCCGGCTCACCGAGGTGACCGCCGGCACGTTGCCCACCGTGCCGCTGCTGGCCGGCCTGCCGAACGGCCCGATGGGCGCGAGCGGAGCGGCGCTGCTGGCGGTGCCCGTGCTGGCGGCGATGGCGGCCGGCTGGCTGCTGACCCGCCGCCTGGTAAACCTGCACCACGTGGTCGATGGCCACCTGGTGCACGGCCGCACCCCGGGAGATCCGGCGCCGGCCGAGCCGAGCTGGTCGCTGGTGCTCGGCGCGGCGGCCCTGTCCGGCCCGGTGGCCGGGCTGGTGCTGGGCCTGCTGTCGTGGATGTCGGGCGGCTCGCTGGGCGACGGCCGGCTCGCCGAGATCGGGCCGGTCCCGTGGCACGTCGCCCTGGTCGCGACGATGGTGGTCGCGGTGTCGGCGGGCATCGGAGCCGCCGCGGGCCGCGCCTTCCGCGCCCCGGCCCGAGGCTGAGCGGAGCCCGGCCCCGCGGTTGAGCGGAGCCCGGCCCCGCGGTTGAGCGGAGCCCGGCCCCGCGGTCGAGCGGACCCGGGCAAGCACGAAGGGCGCCCCCGCGAACGGGAACGCCCTTCGTTACGGCAGCTGGATCAGGCGTTGGTGAAGCTGCTGAACGCACCGGTGGCGGCCGCGATGATGTTGATGACGATGAAGAGGCCGGCCAGACCGAAACCGATGTAGGCGAGCGTCGGCGGCTTGCCGACCTTGCGCGCCTCCATCAGGCACAGCACAGCGAAGACGATGCCGAGCGGGGCACAGCAGAAGGCGAACACGATGCCGAGGACGCCCCAGAGCGTCACCTTGTCGTTGCCCGGGGCTGCGGGCGGCTGCTGACCGTAGTAGGGCGGTGGCGTCACGGGCGAATCCTCCAGATAAATCCGCGTAATGCGGTGATGTGTCAACTAAGCGCACGCGGGCCATCACGTGAACGGCCCGCAGCCTAACCGATGATCAGCGGTTTTGCTGCCCCTGAAACGACCCGTCTGCCGCCGCGACCAGGCGCGGCGATAGGGTGCTCGGGTGACAGACCCCGCGCCCGCCCGCCTGGTCGTCCTCGTCTCCGGCTCCGGCAGCAACCTGCAGGCCCTCCTCGACGCCGCCGCGGATCCCGCGTACGGCGCCCGGGTTGTCGCCGTCGGGTCCGACCGGGACGGCGTCGCCGGCCTCGACCGTGCCGCCGCCGCAGGCGTGCCGACGTTCGTCGACTCCGTCAAGGCCTACCCGACCCGGGACGACTGGGACGCCGCCCTGACCGCGCACGTCGCCGAGCACAAGCCCGACCTGGTCATCTCGGCCGGCTTCCTCAAGCTCGTCGGCAAGGACTTCCTGACCGCCTTCGGCGACCGCTACGTCAACACGCACAACGCGCTGCTGCCGTCGTTCCCGGGCATCCACGGCCCCCGCGACGCCCTCGCCTACGGCGTGAAGATCGCCGGGGCGACCCTCTTCTTCGTCGACGCCGGCGTCGACACCGGGCCGATCATCGCCCAGGTCAGCGTGCCGGTCCTCGACGGCGACACGGAGCAGGCGCTGACCGAGCGGATCAAGGAAGCCGAGCGCCGGCAACTCGTCGAGTACGTGGGCCGGCTGGTCCGCGAAGGCTGGACCATCACCGACAGAAAGGTCTCCATCCCATGAGCGCCGAGGACGGCCGTCGCCCGATCAAGCGGGCGCTGCTCAGCGTGTACGACAAGACCGGCCTGGTCGAGCTCGCGCAGGCTCTGCACGCCGCCGGGGTGCAGGTTGTCTCCACCGGCTCCACCGCGTCGACGGTCGAGGCCGCCGGGGTGCCGGTGACCCGGGTCGAGGAGCTGACCGGTTTCCCGGAGACGCTGGACGGCCGGGTCAAGACGCTGCACCCGAAGGTGCACGCCGGCCTGCTCGCCGACCTTCGGCTGGACGCCCACGCCGGCCAGCTCGCCGAGCTGGGGATCGAGCCGTTCGAGCTGCTGGTCAGCAATCTGTACCCGTTCACCGAGACGGTGGCGTCCGGTGCGAGCGTGGACGAGTGCGTCGAGCAGATCGACATCGGTGGCCCGGCGATGGTCCGTGCCGCGGCGAAGAATCACCCGTCCGTGGCGGTGGTGACGTCCGTGGCGGCGTACCCGCTGATCCTCCAGGCCGTCCGCGACGGCGGTTTCACGCTGACGCAGCGCAAGCTGCTCGCGGCCCGCGCGTTCGCCGACATCGCGGAGTACGACGTCGCGGTGGCCAACTGGTGCGCGACGACGCTGGCGCCGGCGGAGTGGCCGGAGTTCGCCGGGCTCGGGCTCAAGCGCGCGTCCGCCCTGCGCTACGGCGAAAACCCGCACCAGCAGGCCGCGCTCTACGTCGACCCGAACGCGCCCGCGGGGCTCGCCCAGGCCGAGCAGCTGCACGGCAAGGAGATGTCCTACAACAACTACGTCGACGCGGACGCCGCCTGGCGCTCGGCCAACGACTTCGCCGAGCCGTGCGTCGCGATCATCAAGCACGCCAACCCGTGTGGCATCGCGGTCGGCGCCGACGTCGCCGAGGCGCACCGTAAGGCGCACGCCTGCGACCCGGTGTCGGCCTTCGGCGGGGTCATCGCGGTCAACCGGCAGGTGACCGTCGAGCTGGCGAAGCAGCTCGACGGCATCTTCACCGAGGTCGTCGTCGCGCCGTCGTTCACCGGCGAGGCGCTCGCGGTGTTCCGCGAGAAGAAGAACCTGCGGGTGCTGGTGGCCCCGGAATGGAACCCGCCGCCCGCCGAGATCAAGCAGGTCGGCGGCGGCGTGCTGGTGCAGATGTCGGACCGGGTCGACGCCCCGGGCGACGACCCGGCCAACTGGACGCTCGCCACCGGCGAGGCCGCTTCCGCCGAGGACCTGGCCGATCTCGCCTTCGCCTGGCGGGCCATCCGCAGCGTGAAGAGCAACGCGATCCTGCTGGCGCACGACGGCGCCACCGTCGGCGTGGGCATGGGCCAGGTCAACCGGGTGGATTCCGCGCACCTCGCGGTGAACCGGGCCGGCCCGGACCGGGCCAAGGGCAGCGTGGCGGCCTCCGACGCGTTCTTCCCGTTCCCGGACGGCCTCGAGGTGCTGATCGCGGCCGGCGTCAAGGCGGTCGTGCAGCCGGGCGGCTCCATCCGCGACAACCTGGTCATCGAGGCGGCCGAGAAGGCCGGGATGACCGTCTACCTCACCGGCACGCGGCACTTCTACCACTGATGGAGGTCGTCCGGAACGAGACCTTCGCCGGCCAGGACTGGGCACTGGCCGAAGTGGACCGCGCGCACTACGAGGACTGCGCGTTCCACGACGTCGACTGGTCCGAGGCCAAGCTGTCCGGGTGCACGTTCACGCACTGCGAGTTCGGTAATGTGCGTTTCAACGCGGCCGAGCTGGACACGTGCGCGATCACCCAGTCGGTGCTGCGGCGTTGCTCGTTCTTCGACGCCACCCTGACCGGCTGCAAGCTCACCGGTTCACAGTTTCTCGACTGTGGACTGCGGCCGCTGACCATCGACGGCGGCGACTGGGGCTTCGTCTCGCTGCGCGGGCAGAATCTCACCGCGGCGAAGCTCGGCGGGTTGCGGCTGCGGGAGGCCGACTTCACCGGCGCCGACCTGACCCGGGCCGACCTGCGCGGCGCGGATCTGTCGCACGCCCGGCTCAAGGACGCCGTGCTCAAGGGCGCTGATCTGCGCGGGGCCGACCTGGACGGGGTCGCGCTCCGCGGCGTCGAGCTCACCGGCACCAAGATCGACATGGCGCAGGCGGTGCAGTTCGCGGGCGCGTACGGCGCCGTGGTGACAGGCTGAGACAGTGGCCAACCTCCTTCGATCCGGCCCTGCCTGGTAATACGCCGTTAACCGACTGATACGGTCCGAAAAAAGGTCCCGCAGACTGGGAGTGAGAGCAATGGGCAAGAAGGTCACTGTCGTAGGCGCCGGTTTCTACGGGTCCACGACCGCACAGCGTCTGGCCGAGTACGACATCTTCGAGACCGTGGTGCTCACCGACATCGTCGAGGGCAAGCCCGAGGGCCTCGCGCTCGACCTCAACCAGTCCCGCGCGATCGAGGGCTTCGAGACCAAGGTCGTCGGCGCCACCACCGGCCCGAACGGCGAGGGCTACGAGGCCATCGAGGGCTCCGACGTCGTCGTGATCACGGCCGGCCTGCCGCGCAAGCCGGGCATGAGCCGGATGGACCTGCTCGGCGTCAACGCCAAGATCGTGCGTTCGGTCGCCGAGAACATCGCGAAGTACGCGCCGAACGCCGTCGTCATCGTCGTGTCCAACCCGCTCGACGAGATGACCGCGCTGGCCCAGATCGCCACCCAGTTCCCCAAGAACAGGGTGCTCGGCCAGGCCGGCATGCTCGACTCGGCGCGCTTCACCAACAACGTCGCCGAGGAGCTGAAGGTGCCGGTGAGCAGCGTCAAGACGCTGACGCTGGGCTCGCACGGCGACACCATGGTCCCGGTGCCGTCGCAGTCCTCGGTCAGCGGCAAGCCGCTGGCCGACCTGCTCCCGGCCGACAAGGTCGAGGAGCTCGTCACCCGCACCCGCAACGGCGGCGCCGAGGTCGTGGCGCTGCTCAAGACCGGCTCGGCGTACTACGCCCCGTCGGCCGCCGCGGCCCGGATGGCGAGGGCCGTCGCGGAGGACTCCGGCGCGGTCATGCCGGTCTGCGCGTGGGTGGACGGCGAATACGGCATCTCCGGCGTCTACCTGGGCGTCGAGGCCAAGATCGGCGCGGAGGGCGTCAAGGCGGTCGTCGAGACCGACCTCACCGACTCCGAGCTGGCCGGCCTCAAGGAAGCCGCCGAGGCGGTCCGCGCCAAGCAGGCGGACGTCGCGGATCTCTGATCCAGATTGTGCAGGTCCGGGGCCGTGCGCCCCGGGCCTTCATTCTTTCGTACGGCAGTAGGGCTGACCCAGATGCGACACCGCCAACCACGAGCCACGGGATCCGGCGGTGGCGAGCGCCGCCTCCCGGCTCTCCCGTGCGAGCCGGGCGTCCATGTCATGCCCATAGCCGAGTGACGGATCCAGCAGCTGTACGGCGTGCACGAGCAGGTCCCCGGTGATCAGCACGCTCTCGCCGCCGCCTTCCACCAGCACCGACTGGTGTCCCGGGGTGTGCCCGGGCGTCGAGATGATCTGGACGCCCGCGCTGAGCGCGGTGTCACCCTCGACGACCTGCAGCCGTCCCTGCTCCCGCAGCGGCCGTAGCAGCGCCCCTTCTTGGCGCACCGCCGCGTAGGCCGCCACGTCCGCCCGCTGCACGATCACGCGCGCGTTGGTGAACGGCGAGTCCCCCGGGACGGCCCAGCCGATGTGGTCGGTGTGCAGATGGGTCAGCACGATCGCCTCGACCTCCGCCGCGGCGATGCCGGCGGCGGTCAGCTCCTCCGGCAGGCGCCCGGGCACGGGAGCCCAGTCAGCGGCGAGCGAGTGCGCCGGGCCGATGCCCGCGTCGACCAGGGTGACCGGGCCGCTGTCGCCGTTCCGGATCGCGAAGCTCCGGAAGCGCAACCACCAGCGGCCGTCCGCGGTTCGCGCGGTCGGGTCCCGCTCGTCGGCGGCGGCCCACTGCTCCGGGGTCGCGTCGGGCAGCGCGTCCTCGCGCCGGTCGAAATGCGGTCCCTCGGCATCCTGCAACGCGATGACGGTCAACGGCCCGAGCGTACGGATGGCAGACATCCGATGGTCAGAAGTTGCGGGGGCGCAGCCCGGCGATCGGGATCTCGATGGGCCACGGTCCGTCGGTGCGGATCACATCGGTGAACGAGCCCGATGGTTCGTACACCTCGGCATTGCCGTTGAGCCGGTTTGTGTGCACGGTGATGTCGTCGTCGGTCTCGATCAGCCAGTAGTGGGGGATGCCGGCCTTGGCGTAGAGCGCCGGCTTGAGCACCCGGTCCATGCTCTGCGAGCCGGGCGACACGATCTCCACCGCCAGCAGGACCTCGTCCGCGGTGAAGCTGCCGGCGCGACGACGGGCCGCCTCAAACGTGGTGACCAGCACGTCGGGGATGAAGAGCCGGCGCGGGCTGAGCTGCACGTCGTTGGACTGGCTCACGAAGAGGTGGTCCGGACACGTCTGCTCGAGCGCGACACCCAGACGCATGGCGATGACCTGGTGGATGCTGGTCGGTGAAGGGGACACGTGCAGTGCTCCATCAATCAGTTCGCGGCGCACACCGTCGTCGGGCAGGGCGTCGAGATCGTCGACGGTCCAGCCGCCCTCGGGCGGCGCACCACTGAGCGCGGCGGTCATCGTGAACCTCCTCACCGCGTTGGGCAGTCCTAGCTCACAATACCGGACCGGACGGCTCGGGATCGGGGCCGAGCGGCGATCTTCACCCGACCTGCAGTACGCTCGTACTGCTAGAAGCATGTGTCCCGGAGA
>NZ_QHHV01000096.1:0-10008 GCF_003947245.1 Actinoplanes sp. ATCC 53533
ACCTGGGCGACGATCTGGTTGTACGCCGGGAAGACGAACCCGTCGAACTGGATCTCGCAGACCGGCCGGTAGCCGCGGATGGCCAGGCCGACCGCGGTGCCGATGATGCCGGCCTCGGCCAGCGGGGTGTCGATGACCCGGTTCTCGCCGAAGTCCTTCTGCAGGCCGTCGGTGATCCGGAAGACGCCGCCGAGCTTGCCGACGTCCTCGCCCATGATGACGACCTTGGGGTCGTTCTCCAGCGCGCGGCGCAGGCCGTGGTTCAGGGCCTTGCCGAGGGTGAGTGTCTCGCTCATCAGTGGGCGCTCCCTTCGAACGAGGCCTCGTAGGCGGCGAACTGTGCGCGCTGCTGGTCGAGCTCGGGCGAGCCGTTCGGGTAGACGTGGTCGAACATGGTGACCGGCTGCGGGTCCGGCATGGCCAGCACCCGTTCGCGCAGGTCCAGGGCCAGCGTGCGGGCCGTCTCGTCGACCTCGCCGAAGAAGGAGTCGTCGGCGAGCTGCTGCTTGGCCAGGAACGCCTTGAACCGGCTGATCGGGTCCTTGGCCTTCCAGGACTCGACCTCGCTGGCGATGCGATAGCGGGTCGGGTCGTCGGAGCTGGTGTGTGCGCCCATCCGGTAGGTGTACGCCTCGATCAGCGTCGGGCCCTGGCCGTTGCGGGCCTGGTCGAGCGCAGCCCGGGTCACCGCGAACGTGGCCAGCACGTCGTTGCCGTCGATCCGTACGCCGGGGAAGCCGAAGCCGGCCGCGCGCCGGTAGAGCGGGATGCGGGTCTGCCGTTCGAGCGGCTCGGAGATCGCGTACTGGTTGTTCTGGCAGAAGAAGACCATCGGGGCGTGGAACACGCCGGCCCAGACGAACGCCTCGTTGACCTCGCCCTGGCTGGTGGCGCCGTCGCCGAAGTAGGCGATGACCGCCTCGCCGTCCGGGGTGCCGGTCTTGCCGTCCATGGTGACGCCCATGGCGTAGCCGGTGGCGTGCAGCGTCTGCGAGCCGATCACGATCGTGTAGCCGTTGAACTTGTATTTGTTCGCGTCCCAGCCGCCCTGGTCGACGCCGCGGAACAGGCCGAACGGCATGATCGGGTCGATGCCGCGGGTGTAGAGCACGCCGTGCTCGCGGTAGGTCGGGAACGCCATGTCCTGCGGGCGCAGGGCCCGGCCGGAACCCACCTGGGCGGCCTCCTGGCCCAGCAGGCTGGCCCAGATCCCCAGCTCGCCCTGCCGCTGCAGGGCGGTCGCCTCGGCATCCAGGCGGCGGACCGTGACGAGGTCCCGGTACAACTCGCGGTACTCGTCGTCGGTGAAGTCGACCGAGTAGGTGACGCCGTCCGCCGTGGTGACGCTGTCAACGCGCTCACCGTCGGGCGTCAGCAGCTGAACGAAACCGCCCGCCGGGACGTCTGCCCCGACTTCGTTTCCGCCGTTCGCCATCCGTGTCTCCCTGTTTCATCTCTGCGCCCACGGCGGGTGTTGCCCGTCCGCGCGGCTGACCGCTGGGTTCGCCGCGCCTGGCCCGGGTGAGGTTGCCGCGCGGCTGGTCGGCGAGGTCACAGACCCCGCCGGGGAGTAACGACCCCCACCGCGTCCCGCTGCTTGGTCCAGCCGCGACGGCGGCGGTGCCGTCGCCCCCATCCTCGCAGAGAACGTGAGTGGCGCCACAGGTCAGGTCGATCACAGATCCGAAATCTTGCCGAGTCATTGGTGCCCGTTTTTGTCCTGTTAAGTGGTTTTCGTGCAATCACTTCCGCCGGAACGGACAACTTTCGCCGCAGCTCGAACCGCTATGCGTCGTTCACCCCGATAACTGACACGGATCCAAGTTGATCTCTAGGTAGGGGGTGCAGGCCGTGCCGGAGCAACCGGACGAAGACGGACTCGTGCCGCCGATCAAGGTGATGCGCAGGCGGCTCAACGGCGTCTACAGCGCCGAGGGCCTGGCCGGACCGACCCGCCGCTACGTGCTCATCGTGGCCATGCTGGTCGGACTGGCCTCGCTGCCCACCCTGGCGGCCATCACGGCCGGCTCCAACGAACTCGACGACGGCCGGCCCGGCGCCATGGACGTGCCGTTCATCCCGCCGGCATCAACCGGACCGGTCCGGGTCCGGCCCGCGCCGTCCGCTTCGACCGGGACCGGCGGCCCGCAGCCGGGCGGGACCATTCCGGGCAGTTCCGGCACCGCGCATGGCCAGGCCCAGAAACGCAAGACCAAGCCGCGGCCGGGTGCGCCGGTCACGGTCGGCAAGGGGTACGCCCAGAGCGCGCGCGGCGGATTGTCGGGTTCTTCGAGCTCGGCGGGTCCTTCGGGCTCGTCGCATTCCGGTGGATCTTCCAGTCCTTCGGGTGATAGCGCGGAGTCCTGGCGCCCCGGTTCGTCGTCCGGCGGAGGTTCCTCGGGTCCGGGTTCGGGTTCGGGTTCTTCGGGGTCCGGGTCCTCCGGGTCTGGGTCTCCGGGTGCGGGCTCCTCTCCGGGTGGGGCGGCTCCTGTGCGATCGCCTGTTATGCCGGCCCTGCCCTCGGTTCCGATGCCGCGGCCGGTTCCGGTTCCGGTTCCGGTTCCGGTCAAGCCTCAGCAGCCGAGTGGCTCTGTCGGCGACGGCGGCGGTGACTCACCGGATGACTCACCGAACGATCGCCGGGACGACTCGCCGGATGACGACCGCTGGTCCGGTGATGACGAGCCGGAGCCGCCGGCCAAGCCGGTCCGCCAGCCGTGGTGCGTGGACCGCAGCGACTGCTCGTCGCGGCCGGGGCGCCACCACCGTCCGGACCGCCCGCGCCACCAGGACTGCGACGACCGCGGCTACGCCCACGGGCGCCGGTCGGACGAGCGCGACCAGCCAGCAGAGACCAGCAGCATCCGGACGGCGAAGGCCGCCCGGTCCGACTCCCGCCGGAGGCCAGAGGTGACCGAACGCCCGCACAACGTCAGGCCGGCCCGCCCCGCCGACCGCACCCACAACAGCAACCGCTACCAGCCGTCCGCCGCGGACCGTGGTGAAGGCACCCAGACGACGACCGCGACCCGTGCCTACCGCGGCTCCCACCGAGCCGAACGCATGCACCGCGTGGACGACCACACCGGCGCTCACCACCGCAGCTCCCGGATGGGCCGGCACCACGCGGAACCGCGGCAGGAGTCCCAAGACCACCAGCAGAACCGCTGGTGAAGGCCGCCCTCACCCGGCGACGTGGAGGCTCGCCGGGCGAGGCGGCCGAAAGTCGGCTATGCGGGGTCGACCCGCATCATGCGGGCGCGCTTCGCGATCAGCCCTGGCAGGTCGACGCGGACCGGCCACGGCGTCCGCGTTTCGAAGACTTCGGTCGTGTAGTGCGTGGCGAAGGCATATTGCCCGGCCTGCTCGTCCAGCACGAGCTCGGCCAGGGAGCGATCCAGCCAGCGATCGTGTTGTGATCGATCGTCCCGGATGGCGACACGACGGGGCTTCCGTCGATCAGCTCCCAGCGTCGCCCGTCGTCGGGCAGCGCGTGCAGATCCGCCGTCGTGTGCCCATAGGCGTCAGGCACGGCGGTCCCGGGACAACGCTGCTGTCATCGCTGCTCCCCGTGCGTCGGACGAGGCCATGCGGCCAGGCTGCGGCGTGTGCGGGGACCAAGTTACCGAAGGGCACCGACATTTTCGGCGGACACGGTGTGCGTCTTGATCAGGAGTCGTCGGTGAGGCGGTGGCGGTTGGTCTCGATCCAGGCGTCGATGGCGTTCGCGTCGTTCGGGTCCACGCCTTCCGAGATCAGCTGGGCCACCGCCGCCGTCGCCGGGCTGCGCTTTTCGCCGGTCGCGTACAGGCGGGCGAACTCGGGGATCATCTCCTCGAGCACGGTGTCTGTCTGCTCCGCCGCTGCCGCCGGCAGGCCGCGCTTGCGGGTCGCGTATGCCGACCAGGCCCGGGTCACCCGGGGGAGCATCGCGGCGTCGTCCATGTCGAGGACCGCGCGCCGGTGCACCCAGTCGAGCAGGAACAGGCCAGCCACCGCCGGGCTCCAGCGCAGCGGGTCCGGCTCCGGCAGGCTCGCCGCGTGGTCCAGCAGGAGGCTCAGGCAGAAGTGCAGGGACGCCAACTCGTCGTCGGCCGACACGTCGTCGAGGGTGAAGCGGGCCGCCTCCGGCGAGGACAGGAAGTCGCGGAGCAGGCGCTCGCGATCCGGGCCGCTCAGCTCCGGCGGCTCGGCCAGCGGCGGGACGGTCGTGGCCGGCAGCAGGGCCAGCCGGGCCGTGGCCAGGGCGCGGTCGGTCGCCAGGTTGCCGTCCGCGGGCAGGTCGCTGAGGCCGTCCGTGATCTCCAGGTGCTTGCTCACCTCGCCGCGCAGCCGGCCCGGGTCCTCCTCGCGGAACCAGGTCAGCTCGTCGCCGGCGCACATCTCGCGGACCTGGCCCAGGATGCGCTCCGCCGGGCCGCCGACGAAGACGTCCTTGGTGATGCCGATGTTGTGGTCGACCAGCGCGACCACCGCGTGCTCCGGGCCGCCCTGCTCGGCGTCGTCGTAGGCGAAGGTGACCAGATAGGACGTCTGGTCGCCGTACACGTCGCCGTACGCGTAATAGCCGGTCGGGCGCACCCGGCCGAGCTGCGTCGTCCAGGCCGGGGCCTGCGGGCCGTGCCTCACCTCGGCCGCACCCGCGGCGTCGGGCACGAGGGCCGCGAAGACCTCGCGGATCGTGGTCGCCGAGGCGGTGCGTCGCCGGGTGGTGGCGCCGAGGAACTGGCCGACGAACTCCCGGACCGCCGTGGCGCGGTCGGTGACCGCCACGGAATACACGCTGCCGAGGAGCGCGGTGGCCAGCATTTCGGCGTCCAGGGCGCAGTCGAGCTTCGCCACGTCGCGGGCCGCGTGCAGGACCGCGTCGTATGGAGTCTGGGGTGCCGCCATTCGCAGAGCCTACCCGTCCGGCAGCCCGCCGGGCCTATTCCGAACGGACGACCGTCAGGGCCTCGCGTGCCTGTGCGTAGCCGTTCAGCACCTCGCGGACCGGCGCGACGACGTACTCGCGGGCCACCTCGGTGACCGCCCCCCGCAGCCGCTGCTCGGCGCGCCGGCCGGCCCGTTTGGCACCCAGGTTGACGATCGGGCGCAGCGCCAGCGCCAGCAGGGCACCCAGCAACAGGCCGCCGAGCAGCAACAACGTCGGCAGCGGCACCTCGCCGACGGCTGGATTGTTGAACTCCGGCAGGCCCAGAACGCGCACGGCGTATCCGGCGATCAACCAGCCCAGCCCGACCACCGCCGCGAGGGTGAACAGCCACTGCAGCAGCCCGACGGCGGTCCACCAGAACGGCTTGCGGCTCATCCCCAGATCGGTCTTGGCGACCGCCCGGTCCAGCGCGTCGGGCAGGTCACCCAGCCGGGACCGGGAGGCCGTGTTGAGGGCCGGGGCCCACACCTGCGGGATCGGCGCGGCGGCCCGGGCGGCGACGGCCCGGACACACAGGCCGACCGCCGACTTCTGCGCCGCGTCCGCCTCCGGCAGGGAGGTGCGGGCGACCGGAGCCTCCTCGTCCGACCGCCCCGCCCCGTCGAGCTCGGCGGCTGCGGGCTCCGGCTTGGCGGTGGACAGGTGCAGGCGCTTGAGCGGATCCGGGCGCAGCTTGCGGATGCCGCGGACCAGCGGCCAGCCGGTGCTCGCGACCGCCCGGTGCCGGTAGGCGCCCGCGGTCGCGGCGGCCACGGCGGGCACGCCGGCGGAGGTGGCGAGCGCGTCGCTGAGCTGGCGTACGGTCGCCCGGTCCACCTCGTCCTCGGCGGCCGGCGGGCCGATGGTCGTGGCCAGTTGCTCGGCCACCACGTCCAGGTCACCGGAGAGGCGGCGCAGCGCGGCCTGCCGTTCGGCGACCGACTTCTCCAGGGCCTCGCGCAGCTCGGTGAGCATGCCCGGCTGCTTGGCCGAGGTGGCGAGCGCCGGTACGCCGGTGAGCCCGTCCTCCTCGAGCAGCCGCTTGAGGTCGGCGATGACGACGTCGGTGTCGGCGGGGGAGAGCCGGTCCGCCTGGTTCAGCACCACGATGGTGATGTCGCTGTGCTGCTTGAACTGGCGCAGGTAGGCGTTGTGCAGGACCCGGTCGCCGTACTTCTGCGGGTCGACCACCCACACCACCTGGTCGACCAGGCCGAGCAGCCGGTCCACCTCGAGCCGGTGGCCGCGCTCGACGGAGTCGAAGTCGGGCAGGTCGAGCAGCACCAGCCCGCGCAGGGCGGCCTCGTCGTCGCCGTCCAGGGCGCTTTCCCGGATGAAGCGCTGCCGTGGCAGCACGCCGACCCAGTCCAGCAGCCTGTTCGCGGGCTCGAGCGGGCCCCAGACGCAAGCGTGTGCGACGCCGGTCGTCGGCCGCCGCACGCCCACCGGCGAGAGCTTGAGCCGGGCCAGCGCGTTGAACAGGCTGGACTTGCCGCTGCCGGTGCTGCCGGCGAGCGCCACCACGGTGTGGTCCTGGGACAGGGCGAGCCGGCTGCCCGCCCGTTCGACCAGCGTGTGCGCGGCGACCAGGTCGTTGTCGGGCAGGTGCGGGTCGGTCACCCGCAGGAAGCGCTGCAGGGCGTCCAGGCGCGCGGCGAGCTGCTCGGCGTCGACGCGGTCGTCGCCGGTCAACGCGTTCTTGACCCGGTCAACGAGGCTCATGACGGCGTCCCGGTCAACGCGACTTCCTCCCTGGAACGCTCCACATCGGCTGCGGCCTGCCGCAGCGTGGCGCCCGGCTCCAGCTCGAGCCCCACGGCTGCGGTGCGGTCCGTGAACCGGGCCGCCTCCGCGTCGAGCAGCACGTTAACCCGTGCGAGGAGTTCCTCGCGTGCCCGGGTGGCCAGGGTGCGGATCGCCTGGTCCCCGAAGATCGCTTCCAGCACCTTCTGCGCGGCGACCGTGGTGCCCGCGCCGACGGCCAGCTCGGCCCCGGTGGGGATGAAGGCGGTCGAGGTGAACACCGCGATCATCACGGTCAGGCCGATGCCGTTGACCGCGTAGGCCGCGCCGCGGGCCACGACCCGCTTGTCGCCGGCCTCGCTGCGCACCAGGTCGAGCACGAACAGCTGCCAGTCGCGGACCATCCGCTCGGCGCGTTGCGGCAGGTCGGCGGAGGGCCCCTGCAGGCTCGGCTCCAGCAGCGCGGCCCCGGCGGGGTGCGCCTGCCAGGACGAGTACGCCTGCTCGGCCGCGTCCGAGGCGACCCCGCGCAGCAGCGTGGCGAGCTGGGACTCCAGCGCCGCCTGCAGGTTGCGCCCGGGCGCCGGCCGGCCGGTGATCGTCGCGACGATCTTGTCGCGGAGCTGGCCGACCCGGGACTCCAGGGTGCGCAGGAACTCGCCCGTGCCGATGAACTCCTGCCAGCGGGCCAGCACCTCGCCGCGGAGCAGCCGCCCGTCCTGCAGGCCGTCCGCCATGGTCCGACGGGACGTCCGGTATGCCGCGGTGACCCGCTCGTCCAGGGCCTTCGCCGCGGCTGCCTGCTCGTCGGCCGCCTCGGCCAGCCCGGCCACCGCCGGGCCGAGCGCGGCCAGCGCGCCGTCGAGCGTCTGCTTGACCACGGCCGCGCGGGCGTTGCCGTCGGCGGCGAGCTGGGCGAACCAGTCGTGCAGCGGCCGGGTCACCTCCTCCGACAGCAGGCCGCTGCCGTCCAGCGTGGACTCGGGCAGCACGAACACCGGCGCCGCGCCCATGTCCCGGGCGGTGAGCATCTCGGTGAGGTGGGCGGAGACCTCGCCCGCCGCCTCCGGCGGCACCCGGTCCAGCACCAGCGCGATCACCGTGCCGCGCAGCCGGGCGGTGGTGAGCAGCTCCCACGGCACGGCGTCGGCATAGCGGGACGCGGTCGTGACGAACAGCCACAGGTCGGCGGCGGCGAGCAGCTGGGCGGCGAGCTGGCGGTTGCGGTCGACCACCGAGTCGATGTCCGGCGCGTCCAGGAAGGCCAGGCCGGGACCGAGCGCGGGCGCCGAGACCAGCTGCAGGGTCTGCGGATCCGTCGAGCTCTCGGCGGTGCGGGTGAGGCCCGGCAGCAACTGGCCGTTGCGGAACCACGGCGAGTCGGAGGGGTGGCTGACCAACACCGGCGAGCGGGTCGTCGGGCGCAGCACGCCGGCCCTGGTGACGGGCGCCCGAACCAGGCTGTTGACCAGGGTGGACTTGCCCGCGCCGGTGGAACCGCCGACCACGACCAGCAGCGGCGCGTCGAGCCGCGCGAGGCGCGGCAGCAGATAGTCGTCCAGCTGGGCGACCAGCGCGGCGCCGATCCGCCGGCCCTCCTCGGCGGAGGGCATGACCAGGGGGTACGTCGTTCCGCCGATGGTCGCCCGCAGCCGGGAGAGGGCGCTGGCGAGATCACCGACGGCGGCTGGTGGCTCGGTGGGCGGCACCGGCGCGAGCACCGCTGCGAGGCTCTCGGGCCTGGACCGCGGAACCGGCACGCCCCCGGTCTCTGCCCCGCCGCTCGCCGCGACAGGCTTGGTGGCCGGCTGGTCGGTCAGTGGCGATTCGTCGGCATTGGTCGGCTTGTCCGCTCGAGTCGGCTCGTCAGCACCGGCCTGCTGGTCGATCAGGGTGGGCTCGTCCGTGCTGGCTTGCTGGTCGATCAGGGTGGGCTCGTCTGTGCTGGCTTGCTGGTCGATCAGGGTGGGCTCTTCGGCGCTGACAGGCTCGTCGATCAGGGTGGGATCGTCCGCGCGGGGTGGCTGGTCGGCCCGGGCCGGATCGTGGCCGGCGGTGGGCTCCGCCACGGGGCGGGGCTTCTTGCCGGCAATGGGGCCTGCGGGCGCGGTCGGCTCGTCGGTCGTGACGGGCTTCGTGGCCGGGAGCCCTGCCGTCTGCTCGTCGGCGTCGGCGGTTGGGGTGGCCGGGTCACTCTCCGTCGCCGCTGTGGATCTTGCGGTGGTGGGAGCGACTTTTTTTGGCACGCCGGAATCCGCATCCACCGTGTCTGTGGACGTCGTCTCGTCGGCCGGCGGCGGCTCGGGGGTCGCCGGGTCGTCATCTGGCGGGGCCGCCTCGGCGGTCGCGGGAGCGCTCTCCGTCGAATCTTCCTCCGCGGCGTCGTCCGCTGCGTCCCACTCGTCGGGCGTTTTCGCCTCGGCCGGCTGCTCAGACTTCGTCGTCACTACGTTTCCCGTGGTCGCGGCCGTGGTAGGCGGCCATTCCGGCTTCGGTGGCGCGGTGGCGGTGGACTCCGGCTGCGTGCCGCTGTCGGCGCCGTCGGCCTGGGTGGACGGGCCTGCGGTTGTGGGGTCTGCGGCCGTACCGGATGATTTGTCGGGTTTGGGGGCGCCCGCAGCCGCGGGTGCGCCGTTGGTCTGGGCCCTTGGGGGGAGTGGGTCGGCTACGGCGGGAGTGGCCCACGGACCGACCGCTTCACCGTGCGTCGTCACGGGTAAAGCGTGCCCGATCTATGCATTCCCCACAACAGGTACCCCACCGCCGTGACCGGACAGGTACCTGCCAGAGGTGAGTTGCGCCGCCTTGACTCAACTCTGACTTGCAGATGTGGATCGCCGTGGCATCATTGAGTCCGGTCCACTCAACTTGACCCCGAAGATTTGCAAGAAGCGAGGAAGCGAACATGGCACGAGCGGTCGGCATCGACCTCGGCACCACGAACTCCTGCGTCAGCGTTCTCGAGGGCGGTGAGCCCACCGTCGTCGCGAACGCGGAAGGCTCCCGGACGACGCCGTCCATCGTCGCCTTCGCGCGCAACGGCGAGGTGCTCGTCGGCGAGGTCGCCAAGCGTCAGGCGGTGACCAACCCCGACCGGACGATCCGTTCGGTCAAGCGGGAGGTCGGCACGAACTGGTCCGTCGACATCGACGGCAAGAAGTACACCCCGCAGGAGATCTCGGCGCGGGTGCTCATGAAGCTCAAGCGCGACTCCGAGGCCTACCTCGGCGAGTCGGTCACGGACGCGGTCATCACCGTGCCGGCCTACTTCAACGACGCGCAGCGGCAGGCCACCAAGGAGGCCGGTGAGATCGCGGGCTTCAACGTCCTGCGCATCGTCAACGAGCCCA
>NZ_QHHV01000097.1:0-36265 GCF_003947245.1 Actinoplanes sp. ATCC 53533
TCCAACGGCGTCAAGATCTTCCGGGTGGACAACCCGCACACCAAGACGCTGAACTTCTGGCAGTGGGTGATCGCCAAGATCAAGGACGTCGACCCGGACGTGCTGTTCCTCGCCGAGGCGTTCACCCGGCCGGCCATGATGAACGGGCTCGGCAAGATCGGCTTCACCCAGTCCTACACGTACTTCACCTGGCGCACCACGGCCTGGGAGATGAAGGAATACATCGGCCAGCTCAAGGCCTCGATCGACTGGATGCGGCCCAACTTCTGGCCGAACACCCCGGACATCCTGCACGAGTCGCTGCAGCACGGCGGACCGCCGATGTTCAAGATCCGTACGGTGCTGGCCAGCATGCTCTCGCCCTCCTGGGGCATGTACACCGGCCTGGAGCTCTTCGAGCACGTCGCCCGCCCGGGCGCCGAGGAATACATCGACAACGAGAAGTTCGAGCTCAAGCCGCGGGACTGGGCGGCGGCGGAGCGGGCCGGGCGCACCCTGGCGCCGTACATCACCATGCTCAACAAGGTCCGGCGCGAGAATCCGGCGCTGCACTGGTTGCGAAACCTGGAATTCCACGAGATCGACAACGCCGCTCTGCTGTGCTGGTCGAAACGGGATCCTGAGACGGACAACACCGTTCTGGTCATCTGCTCGTTCGACTCGGCGAGCGTGCAGTGGGGTAACACGACACTCGACATGCCCGCGCTGGGCCTGGACTGGCACGAGCGGTTCACCGTGACCGACCAGCTCACCGGGGCGACGTACGAGTGGGGTCAGCACAACCCGGTCCGGATCGACCCGTACGTCGAGCCGGCACACGTGTTCGTGGTGCACCCGCGCCGTTAGCAGCACAAAAGCGATTCAGTTCCTGCGGGTGGGGTAGGTGAACGTCTGATGGACCTTACGAGCGAACTCGACGAGAGCGTCGAGCACGACCCCGCGGAGGGCAGCCACGTCGAGGACGGCGTGGTCGAGCATCCGACCGCCGACGACTTCGGGCATGCCCGCGCGCTGCCCGCCGACCGGACCTGGTTCAAACGCGCCGTCTTCTACGAGGTGCTGGTCCGGGCCTTCTACGACTCCAGCTCCGACGGGTCCGGTGACCTGCGCGGGCTGATCGAGCGCCTCGACTACCTGCAGTGGCTCGGCGTCGACTGCCTCTGGCTGCCGCCGTTCTACGACTCGCCGCTGCGCGACGGCGGCTACGACATCCGCGACTTCTACCGGGTGCTGCCCGAGTTCGGCACGGTCGACGACTTCGTCGCCCTGCTGGACGCGGCGCACAAGCGCGGCATCCGGGTCATCACCGACCTGGTCATGAACCACACCTCGGACTCGCACGCGTGGTTCCAGGAGTCGCGGCGCGACCCCGAGGGCCCGTACGGCGACTACTACGTGTGGAGCGACACCAGCGAGCCGTACGCGGACGCCCGGATCATCTTCGTCGACACCGAGGAGTCGAACTGGACGTTCGACCCGGTCCGCCGGCAGTTCTACTGGCACCGGTTCTTCTCCCACCAGCCGGACCTCAACTACGACAACCCGGCCGTGCAGGAAGCCATGATCGACGTCCTGCGCTTCTGGCTGGACCTCGGCATCGACGGCTTCCGGCTGGACGCGGTGCCGTACCTCTTCGAGCGCGAGGGCACCAACTGCGAGAACCTGCCGGAGACGCACGCGTTCCTCAAGCACTGCCGCAAGGTGATCGACGACGAGTTCCCGGGCCGGGTGCTGCTCGCCGAGGCCAACCAGTGGCCGGCCGACGTGGTCGAATACTTCGGTGACCCCGACACCGGCGGCGACGAGTGCCACATGGCCTTCCACTTCCCGCTGATGCCGCGCATCTTCATGGCGGTCCGGCGCGAGTCGCGCTTCCCCATCTCCGAGATCCTGGCGCAGACGCCGGCCATCCCGGACATGACGCAGTGGGGCATCTTCCTGCGCAACCACGACGAGCTCACGCTCGAGATGGTCACCGACGAAGAGCGCGACTACATGTTCACCGAGTACGCCAAGGACCCGCGGATGAAGGCGAACGTCGGCATCCGCCGCCGGCTCGCCCCGCTGCTGGAGAACGACCGCAACCAGATCGAGCTGTTCACCGCCCTGCTGCTGTCGCTGCCCGGTTCGCCGGTGCTCTACTACGGCGACGAGATCGGCATGGGCGACAACATCTGGCTCGGTGACCGCGACGGCGTGCGCACCCCGATGCAGTGGACGCCCGATCGCAACGCGGGCTTCTCCACTGCCAACCCGGGGCGGCTCTACCTGCCGGCCAACCAGGATCCGATCTACGGCTACCAGTCGGTCAACGTGGAGGCCCAGCGCGACAGCTCGACGTCGCTGCTCAACTGGACCCGCACGATGCTGGCGGTCCGGCGCCGGCACGACGCGTTCGCCACCGGCACGTTCCGCGAGCTCGGCGGCTCCAACCCGTCGGTGCTCGCCTTCCTGCGCGAGGACGGCGACGACGTGGTGCTCTGCGTCAACAACCTCTCGCGGTTTCCCCAGCCCATCGAGCTGAACCTGCAGCACTGGAACGGATACACGCCGGTCGAGCTGACCGGGCACGTGAACTTCCCGCGCATCGGCCAGTTGCCGTACCTGCTGACCCTGCCGGGACACGGGTTCTACTGGTTCCAGCTGTGCGGGACCGAGGAGAAGCAATGACGCTGCCTTACGCCGAATGGCTCCCCCAGCAACGCTGGTACGCGGGCCGCAGCCGGACCCTGGAAGACGTCAAGCAGGCCTCGTCCACCCCGTTGCGGGACGATCTGGATCTGGTCCTGCTGGACGTCTCCTACACCGACGGCAGTTCCGAGCGCTACCAGGTGCTGGTGGCGTGGGACTCCGGGCCGATCTCCGAATACAGCACCGTGGCGACGATCGGCACGGACGGCGACCGCACCGGCTACGACGGCCTGTACGACCCGGCCGCCGCGACCCACCTGCTGTCGCTGATCGCCTCCGACGCCACGGCCGGTGCCATCGTGTTCTCCTCGGAGCCGGGTGCGACCTTCCCGCTGGAGCACGCGGCGCGCGTGTTCGACGCCGAGCAGAGCAACACCAGCGTGATCTTCGAGCAGGAGGCCATCCTCAAGGTCTTCCGCCGGGTCGACGTCGGCATCAACCCCGACATCGAGCTCAACCGGGTGCTCGGCCGGGCCGGCAACCCGCACGTGGCCAAGCTGCTCGGCTCCTTCGAGAGCACCGCCGGGGGCGAGACCGCCCCGCTGGGCATGGTGACCGCGTACGCGCTGAACTCGGCCGAGGGCTGGGCGATGGCCACCGCCAGCGCCCGCGACCTGTTCGCCGACGCCGAGCTGCGCGCCGACGAGGTGGGCGGCGACTTCGCGGGCGAGTCGTACCGCCTCGGCGAGGCCGTCGCCTCGGTGCACCGGACGCTCGCCGCCGAGCTGGGCTCCGGCCCGGCGCCGTTCCCGGTCGACGCCGTCATCGCCCGGCTCGGCGCGGCCGCCGCGGCCGTGCCCGAGATCGCCGGCTACGTCCCGGCGATCGAGGAACGCTTCCGCAAGCTCGCCGGCGAGCAGGTCACCGTCCAGCGGGTGCACGGCGACCTGCACCTGGGCCAGGTCCTGCGGGTGCCGGAGGCCTGGCTGCTCATCGACTTCGAGGGCGAGCCCGGCCAGCCGCTCGACGAACGGCGGCTGCCCGACTCGCCGCTGCGCGACGTCGCCGGCGTGCTGCGCAGCTACGAGTACGCCGCCTACCAGCTGCTGGTCGACTCCGACGACGACGAGCACCTCGGCGCCCGGGCCCGCGAATGGGTCGACCGCAACCGGGACTCCTTCTGCGACGGGTACGCTGCCGCCGCCGGCCACGATCCGCGGGCGCAGAGCATGCTGCTGGCGGCGTACGAGCTGGACAAGGCGGTCTACGAGGCCGCGTACGAATCCCGGCACCGGCCAGGATGGCTGCGGATCCCGCTGCGGTCGATAGCCCGGCTCGTCGGCCCATGACCCCCCGTCCGACCGCCCCGCCGCCGCCCTTAACCGGACTGAAGCCCGTCCGACCGCCCCGCCACCGCCCTTAACCGGACTAAAGCCCGTCCGACCGCCCCGCCACCGCCCTTAACCGGACTGAAGCCCATCCTGGAGGAGTTCCGATGATCGGGCAGACCACCCCGTCGCCGTCCACGGCCGGCGACCCACGCGCGCTGAACGCCGTGATCGCCGGCGACACGCACGACCCGCACAGCCTGCTCGGCGCGCACCCCACCGGCGGGCACACGGTGATCCGCACGATGCGCAAGGGCGCCAAGGAGGTCGCCGTCGTCGTCGGCACCGAGCGCACGCCGATGACCCAGGTGCACCCCGACGGCGTCTTCGCCGCCGAGGTGCCCGGCACGGTGCTGGACTACCGGATCGACGTGGACGGCACGGTCTGCGACGACCCGTACCGGCACCTGCCCAGCCTGGGCGAGCTCGACCTGCACCTGATCGGCGAGGGCCGGCACGAGAAGCTGTGGAAGGTGCTCGGCGCCCAGCCCAGGGACGGCGGCGTCGCCTTCGCCGTGTGGGCGCCCAGCGCCCGCGGCGTCCAGGTCATCGGCGACGTGGCCGGCTGGGGCCCGTTCGACGGCTGGCCGATGCGCTCGCTGGGCAGCAGCGGCGTCTGGGAGCTCTACGTGCCCGGCGCGGCCTCCGGCACCAAGTACAAGTTCAAGATCCTCGGCCGGGACGGCATCTGGCGGGAGAAGGCCGACCCGCTGGCGCAGCACACCGAGGTGCCGCCGCGCACGGCGTCGGTCGTCTACGAGTCCTCGTACGAATGGCAGGACGCCGACTGGATGGCCCAGCGGGCCACCAAGCAGTGGCACCAGGAGCCGATGAGCGCCTACGAGGTGCACCTCGGCTCGTGGCGGCCCGGGCTGACCTACACCGAGCTGGCGACCCAGCTGGTGGAGTACGTCGTGGAGACGGGCTTCACGCACGTCGAGCTGATGCCGGTCATGGAGCATCCGTTCGGCGGCTCGTGGGGCTACCAGGTCACCGGCTACTTCGCGCCGACCTCCCGCTTCGGCACCCCGGACGAGTTCCGCTACCTGGTCGACAAGCTGCACCAGGCCGGCATCGGCGTCATCCTCGACTGGGTGCCCGCGCACTTCCCGAAGGACGAGTGGGCGCTGGCCCGCTTCGACGGCACCCCGCTCTACGAACACGGCGACTGGCGGCGCGGCGAGCACCCGGACTGGGGCACGTACGTCTTCGACTTCGGCCGGCGCGAGGTCCGCAACTTCCTGGTCGCCAACGCCGGCTACTGGTGCGAGGAGTTCCACGCGGACGGCCTGCGCGTGGACGCGGTCGCCTCCATGCTCTACCTGGACTATTCGCGCAAGGACGGCGAGTGGACGCCGAACCAGTACGGCGGCCGGGAGAATCTCGACGCGATCAGCTTCCTGCAGGAGATGAACGCGACCGTCTACCGCAACAACCCGGGCGTGGTCACGATCGCCGAGGAGTCGACGGCGTGGCCGGGCGTCACCCGGCCGACCCACCTCGGCGGGCTGGGCTTCGGCTTCAAATGGAACATGGGCTGGATGAACGACACCCTCTCCTACATGGAGAAGGAGCCGATCTACCGGCAGTGGCACCACCACCAGATGACCTTCGCCACGGTGTACGCCTGGAGCGAGAACTACATCCTGCCGATCAGCCACGACGAGGTCGTGCACGGCAAGGGCTCGCTGACCGGCAAGATGCCCGGAGACCTGTGGCAGAAGCTGGCCAACACCCGCGCGCTGCTGGGCTTCATGTGGGCGTTCACCGGCAAGCAGCTGCTCTTCATGGGCACGGAGATGGGCGACCCGCGCGAGTGGAGCGAGGAACGCGGCCTCGACTGGGACCTGATCGCCGACGAGAACCACGGCGGTGGCATCCACAAGCTGGTGCGCGACCTGAACAGGGCGTACAAAGAGACCCCGGCGATGTGGACCCAGGACACGGCGGCGAGCGGCTTCCGCTGGATCACGAGCGAGGACTCGCAGCACAACACGTTCTCCTTCCTGCGCTTCGCCCCGAACGGCGACCCGATGGCCTGCATCGTCAACTTCGCGGCCGTCCCGCACGACGACTACCGCATCGGCCTGCCCCGGGCCGGTGTCTGGCGCGAGGTCGTGAACACCGACAGCACCCTGTACGGCGGCTCGGGCGTGGGCAACCTGGGCGAGGTGCACGCCGAGGAGCTGCCCTGGCACGGGCTGAACGCCTCGGCGTCGCTGCGGGTTCCGCCGCTGGGCGCGGTCTGGCTGCGCTTCGAGGGCTGACAACGAGCTACCGGGTCGGGCGCATCTCCAGTCGGGGATGCGCCCGGCGCGCGTTCCTGACGTCGAGCTCCGCCGCTCGGACGAAACCGGCCTGTAGCACTCAGGGCTGCGCTGCACATGTACGGCTGGATGCGATCGGGCGTCCGGGACCGACAGGAGCAGCGGATGACGACAGCCACCCTCGACCGGTCGGCCGCGCCGCCTCGCGGCGGCGACCGCCCGCGACAGCGGGCGCCACGGTTGTTCGCGCTGGACGGATTGCGGCTGCTCTGCGCGCTGGCCGTGGCCGGCTATCACTTCGGGGACTCCTGGCGGTTGGACGGGGTGCGTCCTCCCGCCTATTTTCTGCCGGACGCGGCGCCGGTGCTGATCTACGGCTTCCTCGGGGTCGAGGTGTTCTTCCTGATCAGCGGCTTCGTGATCATGATGAGCGGCTGGGGGCGCACGGTACGCGAATTCGCCGCCTCCCGTGCCGCACGGCTCTACCCGGCCTTCTGGGCGGGAGTGATGATCACCACCGTGGTCACCGCGGTGCTGCCGATCAGCGGTGGGCTGCCGTTCTCGCGGCTGCCGGACGCCGGCGACACGCTGGTCAACCTGAGCATGCTGGCGGAGCCGCTGAACACGCCGCTGACCGATACCGTCTACTGGACGCTCTGGGCCGAGTTCCGGTTCTACCTGATCGTCGCCTGCGTGCTCGCCGGCGGGCTCACCGACCGGCGGGTGCGGCTCTTCGGCACGGTGTGGCTGGTCACCGCCCTGGCCATGCCCGCGTTCCCCGGCGCCGTGCTGAACGAGATGGTGATGGCCGAGTTCGCACCGTACTTCATCGCGGGCATGACGATGTTCCTGCTGCGCCGGAACCGGTCCGACGCGTGGTCGTGGATGCTGCTGGTCGCCTGCTGGCTGGTCAGCCTCCGGCACGTACACGTGCGGGCCCTCGACCTCAAACCCGGCTTCGAGGTCGCCGTCTGGCCGGCGCCGGTACTGCTGACTCTCGCGTACGTGGTGCTGCTGGCCATCGCGCTCGGCGCCACCGACCGGGTCACCTGGCGCTGGCTGGGCACCGCGGGGATGCTCAGCTACCCGTTCTATCTGCTGCACCAGCGCGTCGGTTACAGCCTGATCCGTACCATCCACGCCGAGACCCGGCTGCCCGCGCCGATGCTGATCGGGGGTGCCGTGCTCGTCCTGCTGGCGGTGGCCTGGCTCGTCCACCGCTTCGTCGAGCGCCCGCTGGCGCCCGTGGTGCGCACCCTCGTTCTGGGCCGGCGAAAACAAGGTGTAGCAGCGGGCGCCGTGCCGAACATGAGGAAGCATGAGACGAAGGACGACGGACGCTGAACCCGCCTTCCGCGAGCTGTTCGAAGCGGCGTACGACGATTTGTTGTGTTTCGTCGAGCGCCGCACCCCACTCGCCGGGGCCGACGACGTGGTCGCCGAGGCGTTCCTCACCGCCTGGCGGCGGTTCGACGACGTGCCGGACTCCCTCGACGAGGCCCGCGCCTGGCTGTTCACCGTCGCGCACAACATCCTGCGCAACCGGCAGCGAAGCGACCGGCGGCAACACAGCCTCGCGCTGCGGATCCTGCGAGAACCTGGCGG
This sequence comes from Actinoplanes sp. ATCC 53533, assembly GCF_003947245.1. Classification (NCBI taxonomy): domain Bacteria; kingdom Bacillati; phylum Actinomycetota; class Actinomycetes; order Micromonosporales; family Micromonosporaceae; genus Actinoplanes; species Actinoplanes sp. ATCC 53533. Next base: position 7,892 of record NZ_QHHV01000097.1, read on the forward strand.
GTCCGGCGCCCTCGAGGCCGATTCGGTGGCCACCCGCGTCGACCTGACCCGGGCCTGGCAGCGCCTGGCACCGGCCGACCAGGAGGCCCTCACCCTGACGGTCTTCGAGGGGCTCAGCGGCTCCCAGGCCGCCCGTCTGCTGGGGATCTCCCGGCCCGCGTTCAGTCTGCGTCTGCTCCGCGCCCGCCGCCGCCTGCGTCACCATCTGCCCCCTCGGCTGGATCCGGAACCCACCCCCGCCCCCGCCCGCACCGCCCCACAGGGAGCCCGCGCATGAACCACGACCGCGACCTCGACGGTGCGCTGCGCCACGCCGCCGACCCGGTGCCCGCCCGCGTCACCCGGGAACCCGTGCGAGAGCTGCTCGACCAGATCGTCCGCAGCGACCGGCGGGCCGCCCCGCTCCCGGCCGCGACCCGCGTTCCGGGACGTCGGCCCCGCCTGGCGCTCGCCGGCGCGCTCGCCGCCGCCGTGGCCGCCGCCGTCGCTGTCGTCAACATCGGCCCCGCGTACGCGTCCTGGACCCCCGACCCGGCGCCGCTGCCGGCCGCCGAGGCTCAGCAGATCGCGGCGCGATGTGTCCCGGCGCCGGAGAAGGGCGCCGTGCGTGTCGTCATCGGCGAGAAGCGCGGCGATTACGCGTTCGTGACCGCCCTGACGCCGGGCTGGAGCAGGACCTGCTTCCGCGATCACGACGCGAGCGTGCGCGAGTCCAGCATCCTCGCCGAGCCGCTCAGCGCCGAGCAACTGGGCGCCGAGGGCGTCGAGCTGTCCTCGTGGGGCCAGCTCCGCACCGAGGAGGGCTATGTCCGGCTCCTCGCGGGACACCTCGGCTCGAAGGTCACCGCCGTCGACATCGTCGTGCGGCGCGCCGGCGGCGGCCACACCCGCACGGTCCACGCCACCGTCCGGGACGGCTACTTCGCTGCCTGGTATCCGGAAGGCATCGACGAGTCGAGCAGCAACAGCACCGCGCTGACATTGCGCCTCGCCGACGGCGGCACGGTCGGCGAGCTGTCCGCCAGCGAGTTGCACGACCAGGCGAAGGTTGGCTGACCGCTCCGGGCCGGCCCCGGTCCCCGCCGGCCTGGCGTTGTCCACAGCCGGCTGAAAAGTGTCCGGCGGCGGGTCTATGGTGCTTGAGGTGGTTCGCAGCTCGTCTGGCAAAGGAGCCGGTCATGGCAGTTCGCCTCAACCCGTATATCGCGTTCAGTGACGGTAAGGCCCGCCCCGCGATGGAGTTCTATCAGTCCGTCTTCGGCGGCAAGCTCGACATCAACACCTTCGGCGACTTCGGTGCGCCGGATCCCGGGCTGGCCGACAAGGTCATGCACGCCATGCTGGTCACCGAGGGCGACCTGGCGCTGATGGGCGCCGACTCCCCGCCCGGCATGGAGCACGTGCACGGCAACAACATCGCGATCAGCCTCAGCGGCGAGGAGGCGGACACGCTGCGTGACTGGTGGGCGAAGCTCTCCGACGGCGGCACGATCAGCACGCCCCTGGAGAAGCAGATGTGGGGCGACGAGTTCGGCACCTGCACCGACCGGTTCGGCACCGAGTGGATGGTCAACATCACCGCGCCGCCAGCCTGATGCTCGCCGAGCTGCGCCGGGTCTGCGAGGCCCTGCCCGAGGCCACCGAGCGGCTCAGCCACGGCGCGCCCACCTGGTTCGTCCGGGGCCGCCGGAGCTTCGTGACGCTGTGGGAGCACGGGCATCACGACCACCGGTTCGCGCACCTGTGGTGTGCGGCGCCGCCCGGTGCCCAGCAGGAGCTGATCGCCGCGGATCCGGCGCGGTTCTTCCGGCCGCCGTACGTCGGGCACCGCGGGTGGCTCGGCGTGCGGCTGGACGGCGACGTCGACTGGACGGAGGTCGCCGAGCTGTGCCAGGACGCCTACGACGCCGTGTCGACGCCGAAGAAGTCCACTTCCAGCAATCCGTAGAGCAGGTCGTCCGTCCACTCGCCCTTGATCCAGGTGTGCCGGCGCAGCAGACCCTCGCGCTGGAAGCCGGCCCGCTCCAGCAGCCGCGCCGACGCGAGGTTGCGGGCGTCGCACTCGGCCGACACCCGGTGCAGGCCCTGGACGCGGAAGAGATGCTCCAGGACGGCCCGGACGGCCTCGGTGGCATAGCCGTGCCCCTGCCGCTGCGGCGCGAGGGTGTAGCCGATCTCAGCCTGCATCCGGTTGTCGTGCAGATTCACGCCGACGTCGCCGATGTGCGCCGACTCGGCGGTGAGCTCGACGGCGTACTGGAACCAGCCGGGCTCGGTGGGGTCCGCGGCGGCCATCGACTCGACCGCATACCGCGCCTTCGGCACCGGATAGGGCGCGTCCCAGGACTGGAAGCGGGCGACGCCGGGATCCGACCGGTAGGCCGCGAGCGTCTCGGCGTCGGCGGGGCGGAACCGGCGCAGCACCAGCCGTTCGGTCGTCAGCACGGCCCGAGCCTACGCAGCCGGCTATTCCTCTTCCACGTCAGCCACGATCACCGTGACGTTGTCCGGGGCGCCGGCCTCCAGCGTCCGGGCGATCAGCTCGGCCGCGCACACCTGCCGGTCCGCGTACGACCGCAGCGTCGTCGCGATCACCTCGTCCTCGACATAGTCGCTGAGGCCGTCGCTGCAGAGCAGGAACCTGTCGCCCACCCGCACCGGCACCATCCGCCCGGCCGGACGGAACGGGCCGCCCTGCACCGCCTGGGTCACCAGCGCCCGCTGCGGGTGCCGGCGCGCGTCGTCCGGGGACAGCACGCCCTGATCCACCAGCGCCTGCACGTAGGTGTCGTCGCGGGTGATCTGCGTCAACTCGCCGTCCCGGCTCAGGTAGCAGCGCGAGTCGCCCACGTTCAGGGCCGCCACCCGGTCGCCCGACATCAGCAGCGTGGTCACCGTCGTGCCCATGCCCTCGCGGGTGTCGTCGTCGGCGACCGCCGCCTCGATGCGCTCGTTGGCCGTGCCCAGCGCCGCGATCAGGTCCTGCAGCGGCTCGCCGGTGTCCGGTTTCGCGTCCACGTCGGCGAGGGCACGGACCAGGATGTCGCTGGCCAGCTCCCCGGCCGGCAGACCACCCATACCGTCCGCCACGACCAGCAGCCGGTCGCCGACGAAGACGGCGTCCTCGTTGTTCGACCGGACCAGGCCCTGATCGGAGGCGGCGACCGCACGAAGCACGACACTCATGTCACAAGACTGCCAAAGGCCTGAGGCGGTGTCTGTAGTACGTAGTACGTAGTGTTGGGTGGTGATGCCGGTACCGATGGTGGGACGAACGGACGCGTTGGACGAGCTCCGGCGCGCCTGGGAACGTGTGGGCGCCAACCGAAAGTGCGTGCCCGCCGTGATCACCGGGCTGTCCGGCACCGGCAAGAGCACCCTGGCCGCGGCCGCCGCGCAGCTCACGACGCCGCAGGTCGTGCTCTCCGGCTCCGCGCGGCTGCACTCCCCAGCGCCCTACGACTGGCTGGCGGCGGTGCTCGCCGGGCTCGGCCCCCGGCCCGACCTGCCGGTGCCGCCGGACGCGCTGGCCTGGCTCGCCCAGGATCCGGATGTCCCCCGGGAGCGGTACACGCCCGACGCCCTGCTGCGGCTGGCCGTCACGACCGTGCGGACGCTGGTCGGTGGCCGTCCCGCCGTCCTGATCGTGGAAGATCTGCACGCCCTGGACCCGGCCAGCCTGAACCTGATCGGTGAGCTCGCCGCCGCGGAGCTGCCGGCCCTGTTGCTGGTGACCAGCCGGCCGCCGGACGAGGCGGTCTCCCCGCTGCTCACCGCCCGGGTGCTGGCCCGCCTGTCGGGCGCGCCCGGCGCCGTGCGCCAGCATCTGGGTGCGCTGACCGCCGGGCAGGTGAGCCGGATCCTGGATCACGTGTACGGCGACAGCAGCCCGTCCCCGCAGGTCGCCGAGGCGGTGTGGCGCCGCACCGGCGGCAACCCGTACCGGCTGACCGAGTTGCTCGCGCTGGCCGGCGGCCCGGAGGCGCTGGCCGACGCCTCGCTGCCGTCCTACCTGCAGGAGCGGCCGGAGCTGACCGCCCGCGAGCGGGAGGTCATCGGCTGCCTGGCCGAGGGCATGTCGAACAAGCAGATCGCCCGAGCCCTGGGCATCTCGGTGCGCACGGTCACCGTGCACGTGTCGAACCTGCTGCGCAAGACGGGTGCGGCCTCGCGCACGGAGGCCGCGCTGTGGGCCGTGCAGCGTGATCTCCGGGCCACCGCGGCGTCATGATCAACCGGCGCCGATCCGACGCCGCGCCGGGCTCCCCGGGCGCGGTTCGGGTGATCATCCGGGCGGGAATCGCGGGGCGGCGCGACAAGAGCCGGGCGACTCGGTCACAATCGTCGACGTGACGACCAGCATCCATCAGCGCATTGCCCAGGAGCTCGGGGTCCGCGAGGGTCAGGTGACGGCCGCCGTCGACCTGCTGGACGGCGGAGCCACCGTGCCGTTCATCGCCCGCTACCGCAAGGAGATCACCGGCACCCTCGACGACCAGCAGCTGCGTACGCTCGAGGAACGCCTCGGCTACCTGCGGGAGCTCGAGGAGCGTCGCGCGGCCGTGCTCGAGTCGATCCGCTCGCAGGGCAAGCTCGACGACGCCCTGGAGGCGCAGATCCTCGCCGCCGAGTCCAAGGCGCGGCTCGAGGACATCTATCTGCCGTTCAAGCCCAAGCGCCGGACCAAGGCGATGATCGCCCGCGAGGCCGGCCTGGAACCGCTCGCCGATCTGCTGTCCGGCGACCCGACCCGGGATCCCAAGGCCGAGGCAGCGGCCTACGTGGACGCCGACAAGGGCGTCGCGGATGTCGCGGCCGCGCTCGACGGCGCCCGCGCGATCCTGATCGAGCGCTTCGCGGAGGATCCGGACCTCATCGGCGAGCTGCGCGAACGCATGTGGACCAAGGGCCGGATGATCGCCAAGGTCCGCGAGGGCAAGGAGACCGAGGGCGCCAAGTTCGCGGACTACTTCGACTTCGCCGAGCCGTTCGCCAAGCTGCCCTCGCACCGCATCCTCGCCATGTTCCGCGGCGAGAAGGAGGACGTGCTCGACCTGACCATGGAGCCCGAGGAGGGCGCCGAGGAGGGCGAGCGGTCCACCTTCGAGGCGTCGGTGGCCGGCCGGTTCGGCATCAGCGACCACGGGCGGGCCGGCGACCGCTGGCTGCTCGACACCGTGCGCTGGGCCTGGCGCACCAGGATCCTCATCCACCTCGGCGCCGACCTGCGGGTCCGGCTCTGGCAGGCGGCCGAGGACGAGGCCGTCCGGGTCTTCGCGGCGAACCTGCGCGACCTGCTGCTGGCCGCCCCGGCCGGCACCCGCGCGACGATGGGCCTCGACCCGGGCTTCCGCACCGGGGTGAAGGTCGCCGTGGTGGACTCGACCGGCAAGTGCGTCGCGACGTCGGTGATCTATCCGCACGTGCCGCAGAACAAGTGGGACCAGTCGGTGCACACCCTGGCCGCGCTGGCCAAGGAGCACAACGTCGACCTGGTGGCGATCGGCAACGGCACCGCCTCGCGGGAGACCGACCGGCTGGCGGCCGATCTGATCAAGCTGCATCCTTCGCTGGGGCTGACCAAGGTGATGGTCTCCGAGGCTGGTGCGTCCGTCTACTCGGCTTCGGCGTACGCGTCGCAGGAACTGCCCGGGATGGACGTCTCGCTGCGCGGAGCAGTGTCGATCGCCCGGCGCCTGCAGGATCCGCTCGCGGAGCTCGTGAAGATCGACCCCCGGTCGATCGGCGTCGGGCAGTACCAGCACGACCTGTCCGAGGTGAAGCTGTCGAAGTCCCTGGACGCGGTGGTCGAGGACTGCGTGAACGCGGTCGGCGTCGACGTCAACACGGCGTCGGCTCCCCTGCTGACCCGGGTCTCCGGCATCGGTGCGGGCCTGGCGGAGAACATCGTGCTGCACCGCGACGCCAACGGCCCGTTCCGCAACCGCTCCGCGATCAAGAAGGTCGCCCGGCTCGGCCCGAAGGCGTTCGAGCAGTGCGCGGGCTTCCTGCGCATCCCGGACGGCGACGACCCGCTGGACGCGTCCAGCGTGCACCCGGAGTCGTACCCGGTGGTCCGGACCATCCTGGCGACCGCCGGCGGCGACCTGAAGACGGTGATCGGCAACAGCCCGCTGCTGCGCGGCCTGCGCCCGGAGAAGTTCGTCACCGACACCGTCGGCCTGCCCACCGTCACGGACATCCTGCGCGAATTGGAGAAGCCCGGCCGCGACCCGCGCCCGGCATTCACCACGGCGACGTTCGCCGACGGCGTCGAGAAGCTCGCGGACCTGCGGCCGGGCATGATCCTGGAGGGCGTGGTCACCAACGTGGCGGCGTTCGGCGCGTTCGTCGACGTCGGCGTGCACCAGGACGGCCTGGTGCACGTGTCGGCGCTGTCGAACACCTTCGTGAAGGACCCGCGCGAGGTGGTCAAGTCCGGCGACGTCGTGAAGGTGCGGGTCGTGGAGGTCGACGAGGCCCGCAAGCGGATCTCGCTGACCATGAAGCTCGAGGACAAGCCGGAGCAGCGGGCGCCGCGCGAGCCGCGCCAGCCGCGCCAGGGCCAAGGCCAGGCCCGCCAGGGCCAGGGCCAGCCGCGCCAGGGCCAGGGCCAGGGCCAGGGCCAAGGCCAGCCGCGCCAGGGCCAGCCCCGCGGTCGGCAGCAGGGCGGCCAGGGCGGCGGTCAGCCGCGGCAGCAGGGTGGCCAGTCGCGGCAGCAAGGCGGCCAGTCGCGGCAGCAGGGCGGCCAGTCGCGGCAGGGCAGTGGGCCGAGCGGCGGTTTCGGCAACGACGCGATGGCCGACGCCCTGCGCCGCGCCGGCCTGACCAAGGACTGAGGATCCGCGGACTGAGATCGGCGGCCGGGCCCGGGATGACCGGGTCCGGCCCGCTCAGCGGTCGATCGGCCAGACCTTGATGTCGTTGAACACGACCGCGTAGGGCCCCTGCACCGGCGCGCTGCGCTCGGTGTAGAGGCCCAGCACCACCCGGCCACCGGTGATCTCCTCGTCCTGCACCGGCACGGTGCCCACCAGCTCGCCGTCGCGCAGCACCTCGAGGATCTCGCCGACGATGCTCACCGTGATCCTGGTCGCCGGCGCGCCGAGACCGATCGCCGCGTCGTCGAGCGGGAACGTCTTGAGGACCTCGATGACCTCTCCCTTGTGGGTGCCGACGTAGACGTTGTGCTCGCAGATGCGCACCTGATAGCCGCGGAACTGGGCGAAACGCATCCAGATCGAGGCGCAGCTGTCCGGCGTCAGCAACTGGACCCGCACCTCGGCCTGCACGTCGGCGGGCGCGGTGTCCTGCGGCCCCCGGCAGCGGAAGACGCCCCGGGTCTCGCGGCGCGCGACCAGGCCGCCGTCGAACGAGCACGACGCCTTCTCGCTCTCGACCGACGTGGCCTGCCAGAGCCGTCCCTGCGTCAGCGGGTCGGCGAGCAGCGGCGTCGCGTCGGGGTCGGGCTCGCCGATGCCCGCGGACGGGCCCGCGGTGGCGGTGGGATCCGCGCCCACCGCGTCGCCGCGCTGCCACAGCACCGACACCGCCCCGCCGACCGCCAGCATCGCCAGAACCAGCAGGAAGACCGCCATGGGCAGCACCCACGGCCGGCGCGGCGTCGAATCGTGGGTGAACGGCGTCCCCGGGGCGGCCGGCGAGGTCGGCACCGGCTGGGTGACGATCGAATTCTCCGAATAGCCCACCAGGGTCGGCGTCGCGGACAGCGCCGTCAACTGCCCGGCGGGGTGGACCCCGGTGACCGCCTGCGCCTCCTGCGCGGCGAAGCGCAGGCCGGGCTGGTGTGCCAGGGCGGCGCCGGCGGCGGCCGGCCGCTGCGGCCCGTCGACCAGCAGATCCAGCAGCTCGCGGGCGCTGGGGCGGTTGGCCGGGTCTTTCTCCAGGGCGTGCCCGATGAGCTCGCGGAGCGGCCCGCTGAGCCCGGTCAGGTCCGGCGGCTGGGTCAGGATCCGGGCCGCGGTCGCGGGCGGCGAGTCGGCGCTGAACGGGGTGCGGCCGGTGCCCGCATAGGCGACCACGCCGCCCCAGGCGAACACGTCGGCGGCCGGGGTGAGGGGCTGGTCGGTGTCGGGGCCGAACCGCTCCGGGGCCATGTAGGCGACCGTGCCGACCATCTGGCCGGTGTGGGTGTGCGCGCTGGTCGGCTCCATCGCCCGGGCGATGCCGAAGTCGATGACCTTGGGGCTGCCGGGGGCGAGCAGCACATTGCGCGGCTTGAGGTCGCGGTGGATGATGCCGGCGCCGTGGATGGCGGTCAGGGCGGTCGCCACCCCGATCGCGACACTGTGCAGATTGGACGCGGTGAGCGGGCCCCGCTCCTCGACGACCTCGGCGAGGCTGGGACCGTCGACGTACTCGACCACCAGGTAGGGCTGCTCGTGGTCGGGGTCGGCGTCGAGCACCTCCGCGGTGCAGAACGGCGGCACCTGCCGAACCCGGTTGACCTCGCTGCGGAAGCGGCGCCGGAAAGCGTCGTCGGGCGCCAGGTCGGCGCGAACCATCTTGACCGCGACCAGCACCCCGGCGGCGCTGCGGGCCAGGTAGACCGTGCCCATGCCGCCCTCACCGAGCCGGCCGAGCAACTCGTACTGCCCGAGCGTGCGGGGATCAAGCGGGCGCAGCGGGCTGGTCCGCTCGTCCGACATGCCGTTTACTCCTACGCCCCGACGGCATGACGCCGCCCCACCCCCGACAGGAAAGGTCACCCTATCGGGCCGTGTCCTCGCCTGCGAATACCCGTCCACAGGTTGCCGCACAACCGACACAGATCGCCTTCGGGGGACAGACCGGCCGGGGCCCCTGGCGGGGCGGTGCGCGCGTAGATTTACCGCCATGAGAGCGCGCGCATGACGCCCACGCAGTTGCGGGCGTATTCCGCCGTCGTGCGACTCGGCTCCGTCAAGCAGGCCGCCGCCCAGCTCGAGGTCTCCGAGTCCGCGGTGTCGCTGCACATCGGCCAGCTCCGTCGCGAGCTCGGCGACCAGTTGTTCAACCGGACGGCGGCCGGCCTGGCGTTCACGCCGGGCGGGCTGCGGCTGGCCAGCCGCGCCGCCGAGTTGCTGGGCCTGCAGGACCGCACGGTGCTCGAGGTCAGCGCCGCGGGGCGGGGCCGCCGGCTGCTGCGGGTGGCGGCGTCGAGCCTGTTCGCGGAGCACGCGGCGCCCGGCCTGATCGAGCTGTTCGCCAAGCGGGCGGCGGATCTGGAGGTGGAGCTGAGCGTGTGCAGCCCCGCGCAGTTCGAGTCGCTGCTGCTGACCCGCACGGTCGATGTGGCGATCGGCCCGCAGCCGGCGGCGGTCGACCCGGCGCTGACCTGCCGCCCGGTGATGAACTACCGGATCGTCCTGGTCGTCGCCCCGAGCCACCCGATCGCCGGGATGGCGGCCGGCCCACACCGCCTCCGCGAGCAGACATGGCTACTGGGCCCGTCGGCGACGGCGGAGGTCGGCGCGGTGTCGGCGATGCTGCGCCGCCTCGGCGTGCCGGAAGACCGCCAGCAGATCTTCCAGAGCCACGCGGCGGCACTGGAGGAGGCGAAACGCGGCAAGGGGGTGGCGGCGGGGCTGTCGTTCACGGTGGCGCAGGACGTGGCGCACGGTCACCTCGTGCAGGTGACGGGCCCACAGGTGGCGCTCGACGCGGTATGGCACTCACTGATGCTCCTCGGACAGGCCTCACCGTCGGCGGCGGCCGAGCTGAGCCGCTTCGCGGCGACACCACGGGCGATCCAGGCGATGATGCGCGGCGCCGGGGTGACGGTCGGCCACTTCCGCCCGTCGGTCCACGTGACCCTCTGGAGCTGACCACAGGCCACCCGGCCGACGACCCCCGTAGCGACCCCACGGGAGACCGATCACACGCAGCCGCGCAGCCAGCGCAGCCAACGCAGCCAACGCAGCCAGCGACCTCTGTAGCGACCCGCACGAAACCGATCACGCGCAGCCAGCAACCTCCGTGGCGACCCGCACGAGGCCGATCACACGCAGCCGCACAGCCAGCAACCTCCATGGCGACCCGCACGAAACCGATCACACGCAGCCGCACAGCCAGCAACCTCCATGGCGACCCGCACGAAACCGATCACACGCAGCCGCACAGCCAGCAACCTCTGTGGCAACCCGCACGAAACCGATCACACGCAGCCGCACAGCCAGCGACCCCCGTAGCGACCCGTGCGAGGCTGATCACGCAGCCGCGCAACCGGCGATCTCTGTGGCGACCTGCGCGAGGTCGTGGAAGGTGCCGGCCGGCAGCAGCCGGTCGCAGAAGGGCAGGGCCGCGGCCATGGCGCCGACCTGCGGTGCGAAACCCGGCGTCCCGGCCCGGGGATTCATCCAGATGATCCGGTACGCCCGCCGCCGCAGCCGGGCCATCACCGCCGCGAGTTCGGCGGGCGGATCGCTGTCCCAGCCATCGGAACCGATCACCACGACGGCCCCGCGCACGGCGTTGCCGTGGTGCGAGGCAAGCAGCGCACGCAGGTTGGTGGCGATGCGGGTGCCACCGAACCGATCGGTGACGACCTCCCCGGCACGGGCGACGGCTGCCACAGCGGAGGTGTGCCGCAGCACCACGGTGAGCCGGGTCAGCGTGGTCGCGAAGGCGAAGACCTCGGCGTCGGCGACCGTCGCGAAGGCCCGCATGAGGTGCAGATAGGCGGTGGCCTGCGCCTGCATGGACTGGCTGACGTCGCAGAGCAGCACGACCCGGCGCGGGCGCCGCACCGGCCGCGAGCGCACCAGGGCGACCGGCTCCCAGCCGGTGCGCCGGGCCCGGGTCAGCGTGGGCCGCAACGCGATCCGCCGCCCGGCAGCGCCGAGCCGGGACCGCCGGGTCCGCCGCGTCGGCCAGTCGGCCACCCGCAACCGCTCCCCCAGCAGGGCGACCTGGGCGGGATCGAGCTCCTCGAACGGCCGACCGGCCAGCGCGGCAAGGGCGCTGGGCCGCCGCTCGGGCACACTGCGCTCGGCCGCGGACTCGGCGGCGTCTGCGACAACGGGCGGCAGCGTCGCCCACGGCAACCCGCCCCCATCAGGCGAACCCTCGGCCGCCGGCAAAGACACGAAGGAATCCCCGCGCGGCCCGGCACCACGGCGCGGAGCAGCGACCACCGCCTCAGCGAACACACCGCCAAAAACCCGGTCGAAAGCGGCCAGATCCGCCTCCCGCCGCACCAGACTGACCCGAGCGGTCCAGTAAAGTCGATCACGCGTCAACGGAGGACAAACAGCAAGCGCCCGCACGAAATCGTCCACATCGGTCAACCCGACAGGCACCCCGGCCCGCCGCAACCGCCCACCGAGCCCGACGGCGAACGCGGCCCGATCAACCCCCCGCGCCAGCACATCAGCGCCGGGCAACGAACCACACGATCACGGCGGCGACCACAACGGCCCCGATCCCCAACGGAATCGCCCGCTTATAAACCGAACCCCCGGCAAGCGCGAGCAGATCGAGCGCCTCCGGCTCATCGCCGACCGAAAACCTATCCGGTACGCGCGCAGGCTCCCCATCACCCTTGACCGTTGTCCCAGCGTCTTCAACGACCTCGGCACCGCCCGATTCGGAGGAGAGCGGCACGACGGCTGGGAGAGGTGCGTGCTGTCCCGGCAGGATCCGCACGGTCGTCCCGTTCAGCGAGGCGGGAGACCCCACCGCATCGGAATCCCTCCCCTCATCCGAGTCCGTCCCCTCATCCGATTCTGTCCCCTTGTCGGAGTCCGCCGCCGACTCGGAATTCGCGGGAGTAGGCGTGGGTCCTACGTTGGTCGCTCCCTGGGCTGAATCCGCGCCCGCCGAACCGGCAGTCGCCGCAGCCGATGTCACGCCCTTGTCGGCCGGCCCGCTCGGGCTGTCCTGCGCGGCCGGGCTGTCCTGCGCGGCCGGACCAGCCTGCGCCGCCGAGCCAGCCTGCGCCGCCGGACCAGCCTGCGCCGCCGGACCAGCCTGCACCGCCGAACCAGCCTGCACCGCCGAACCAGCCTGCACCGCCGAACCAGCCTGCACCGCCGAACCAGCCTGCACCGCCGAACCAGCCTGCACCGCCGAACCAGCCTGCGCCCTTTGACCGGCAGGGGCACCCTGAGTGCCTGGTGCGACCTGACTGCCAGGCGTGGGTTCGTCCGCAGCGCTGGCCTCCGGTGCGGCGAGGGCCGGCCCAGCGTCACCTGACGCGGCGGCAGCCGGCTTGACAGCGGCCGACTCGACAGTGGCCGGCCCAACCCCACCTGACGCGGCAGCATTCGGCTCGGCGGCGAGCTTCGCTTCCAGGTTGGTGACGAACTGGCCCAGGAGCTTGCCCGACACCTCCTTGATCATCCCGCTGCCGAACTGGGCAAGCTTCCCGGAGATCTTCAGGTCCGTATCCACGTTGACCAGCGTCCGGTCCCCGTCCGCGCGCAGTTGCGCCGTCACCACCGCTGCCGCGTTGCCCGCCGAGCGGGAGTCGCGGCCCTTCGCGTCGATCACCGCACGCCGGGCCTGGTCGTCCTTGGTGATGAACCGGGCCGTGCCCGCGAAGTCCGACACCACCGGGCCGACCTTGACCTTCACCCTGCCGGAGTAGGTGTCCCCGTCGACCCCGGTGAGCTGGGCGCCGGGCAGGCACGGCGCGATGCCCTCGAGATCGGTGAGCAACGCCCAGGCCCGCTCGATCGGCGTGTGCACGGTGAACTCGTTGGTGATCTTCATGGTTGCCCTTCCTGAGGTCCGGCCGCGAGGGCCGCCGTGATCAGGTCACGGTCGTCGGGGGTCTTCGCGATCGCGCCGAGCGTGCGAACCACCTGATCGGGGAAAAGTTCCGTGACGCCCAGCGCCGACAGCGCGCTGACCCAGTCGATCGTCTCGGCCATCCCGGGTGACTTGTCCAGGTCGAGTCCACGGACCCGGCCGACGAACGCCGTGGCGGCATTGATCAGCGTCGTCTCCGCGCCCGGCACCGTGCGGCGCAGGATCTCCGCGGCCCGCTCGGCCGACGGGTAGTCGATCCAGTGGTAGAGGCACCGCCGGCGCAGCGCGTCGTGCAGCTCCCGACTGCGATTCGAGGTCAGCACCACGAGCGGCGGCCGCACGGCGGTGAACGTGCCCAGCTCGGGGATGGTGATCGCGGCCTCGCCGAGGAACTCGAACAGCAGCGCCTCGAACTCGTCGTCGGCCCGGTCGATCTCGTCGATGAGCAGCACGGGCGGCACCGGGCCGGGGTCACGCACGGCCCGCAGAATAGGTCGCTCCAGCAGGAACTCGGCGGTGAACAGGTCCGCCTCGCCGAGCTTCTCCGAGCGCGCCTCGGCGAGCCGGATGGCGAGCAACTGCCGCTGGTGGTTCCACTCGTAGAGCGCCTCGGGCACGCCGAGCCCTTCGTAGCACTGCAGCCTGATCAGCGATGTCCCGAGCACCCGTGCCAGTGCCTTGGCCGCGGCGGTCTTGCCGACCCCGGGCTCACCTTCGAGCAGCAACGGCCGCCCCAGCCGCAGAGCGAGGAAGAGCGCCATGGCGAGCCCGTCGTCGACCAGATAGTCGACGTCGTCGAGCCGCCGCCGGACCTCCTCCGGCCCGCTGAAGAGTCCGGCGAGATCATCCTCAGCCGACAAGGTGGTCTCCGGCCAGCAACCGCTCGTAGTCCGCGGGGGTGTCGACGTCGATCGGCACCGGCCCGGCGACCCGCGCCTCGGTGACCACGAATTCCCCGGAATGCAGCAACTTCCACACCGCCTTGTCCCCGTGCAACCCGCGCAACGCGGCGAACACATCCCGCCGGAACCAGAATGGATGCCCCAACCCGTCGTCGTAGCGACAGACCCCGAGCGGAGCGCCACCCGCCGCCACGATCAACGCGGCGACCGCGGCGGCCCGCACCTGCGGCTGATCACCAAGCAGCAGCACCAGCCCGTCGGCCCGCGGATCCACCGCACCGACGGCCGTGCTCACCGAAGCGCCACACCCGCTGCCCGCGGCCGGCACGTCAACGACCGTGAACCCACTGAGATCAACCCGCGCCCGAACCGCGGCGGCCGACCCCCCAAGCGTGACGATCCGCTGATCAAAAGCACACTCCCGAGCCAGATCGAGGGCGGCATCGACCAGAGTCCGCCCTCGATAGGGCAGCAACTGCTTCGTCCCCCCGCCCCCACCCGACCCGCCGTTCGGCATGGCACTCAAGCCACCGCCGGAACCACCACCCGACCCACCACCCGGCACGACACCCAAGCCACCACCGGAACCACCACCCGACCCACCGCCATGCTCACCGTGCGACTCCGCCCGAGGCCCGCCGCCGGGCACGGCACTTGACCCCGCCCGAGGCCCGCCGCCGGGCACGGCACTTGACCCCGCCCAAGGCCCACCACCGGGCACGGCACGTGACCCCGCCCAAGGCCCACCACCGGGCACGGCACGTGACCCCGTCCGAGGCCCGGCGCCGGGCACGGCGCGCTGATCGTCATCGGTGCCTGCCCGGAAGCGCACCGCGTCGCCCGCCGCGAGGACGATGCCTGTGACGAACACGGTCAGGCCCGCGCGAGGAAGGCGGTCCGGCAGCCCGTACCGCAGAAGTAGTGATCCTCCGCCGTGATCGCATCCGGTCCGATCACGACGGTCATGCCGCAGATCGGGTCGATCGCCGTCGGTGGCGCCGCAGGCGGCGGGCCGGCTGCCGGCGGCAGCGCCAGGCCGTCGACCCGGACGGCCCGGACCACCTCGGCCATGATCGACAGGGCGATCTCCTCCGGGGTACGCGCACCGATGTCGACCCCCGCCGGTGTGTGCACGCGGGCCCGCTCGTCGTCGGTCAGCCCGAGGCCGTCGAGCACCGCCGCGCCGCGCCGACGGCTCGCCACCAGGGCGATGAAGCCCACGCCGGCGTCCAGTGCCTGCCGGATAGCGGCTTCTTCGCCCTTACCGAGCCCGGCCACAACAGCGGCGGTCGTGCCCGCGAGGCTCTCACCGCGGGCCACCTCGAAATTCAGGAAACCGGCCAGCGTGGCCACCGCGTCCCCGATCGGCGTGCTCCCGACCACCCCCAGCACCGGTGCGGGCAGCACCGGCCGCAGGAAGATCTCGATCGCGCCGCCGGAGTGGCACGGGTTCACCACGACCAGCGCACCCGGAGTCTCCGGGAAGTCCGCCGAGCTGTCCGGTAGCACCCGCAGCAGCAGCGTCTGCCCGTCGCGGAGCGTGCCGAGCGCGGCGGAGCGCACGGAACTCTCCGCGCACTGACCACCGACAAAGCCCTCGATGGAACCGTCGTCGAGGATGACGGCGGCGTCGCCCGCGCGTGCCGAGGTCGGCTCCTGCGCGCGGACGACGGTGGCGTGCACGAAGGGACGCCGCTGCCGGGTCAGCGTCCGGGCGCGCTCGGCGATGTCGGTCATGACCGAGCCTCCATCGTCATGCCCTTCCGGCCCTCGCTGGAGCGGTCATCGTCATCATCGGCCAAGCGTCGTTCGGCACAGGCGGTCATGGCACAACCTCAGATCGGCGGTTGCGGCGCGCCACGCATCGCGTCCCAGACCCGGGACGGGGTGAGCGGCATGTCGGCGTGGCGGACACCGAAGGGCGCGAGCGCGTCCACGACAGCGTTGACGATGGCGGGCGGCGAGCCGACGGTGGCGGACTCACCGACGCCCTTGGCGCCGATCGGGTGGTGTGGGGACGGGGTGACCGTGAAGCCGGTCTCCCAGTCGGGCACCTCAAGAGCGGTGGGGATCAGGTAGTCCATCAGGGACGCGCCGAGGCAGTTGCCGTCCTCGTCGAAAGCGATCATCTCCATCAGCGCCATGCCGACGCCGTCGGTGAGCCCGCCGTGCACCTGGCCCTCGATGATCATCGGATTGATCCGGGTGCCGCAGTCGTCGACCGCGATGAACCGGCGCACCTTCACCTGCGCCGTGCCCGGGTCGATGTCGACCACGCAGATGTACGCGCCGTGCGGGTAGGTCAGGTTTGACGGGTTGTAGCAGATCTGCGCCTCGAGCCCGCCCTCGACGCCGTCCGGCAGATCACCGGCGCCGTGCGCGCGCATGGCGATGTCCTGGATCGTCACGGACTTGCCGGGGTCGCCCTTGACCTGGAAAGTGCCCTTCTGCCATTCCAGGTCGGCGACGGAGACCTCCAGCATCGCCGAGGCGATCAGCCGGGCCTTGTCGCGGACCTTGCGGGCGACCAGCGCGGCGGCGGCCCCCGAGACGGGAGTGGACCGGCTGCCGTACGTACCCAGCCCGAACGGCGTGTTGTCCGTGTCGCCGTGCACCACGTCGATGTCGGCGGGCGGGATACCGATCTCTTCCGCCACGATCTGGGCGAATGTCGTCTCGTGCCCCTGACCCTGCGACTGCACGCTCAGGCGTACCACCGCCTTGCCGGTCGGGTGCACCCGCAGCTCGCAGCCGTCCGCCATGCCCAGCCCGAGGATGTCCATGTCCTTGCGCGGTCCCGCGCCCACCGCCTCGGTGAAGAAGGCGATGCCGATGCCCATCAGTTCGCCGCGGGTGCGCTTGTCCGCCTGCTCCTTGCGCAGGTCGGCGTAGCCGGCCATGTCCATGGCCAGGCGCATGGTCGGCTCGTAGTCGCCGGAGTCGTAGATCCAGCCGGTCTTGGTCGTGTACGGGAACTGCTCGGGCTTGATGAAGTTCTTCAGGCGCAGCTCGGCCGGGTCCATGCCCAGCTCGGCGGCGAGGCAGTCGACGATCCGCTCGACCAGGTAGACGGCCTCGGTGATCCGGAACGAGCAGGCGTACGCGACACCGCCGGGGGCCTTGTTGGTGTAGACGGCCGTCATCGAGCAGTACGCGGCCTCGATGTCGTAACTGCCGGTGAAGACGCCGAAGAAGCCGGCCGGATATTTGACCGGTGCGGCCGTACCGTTGAAGGCTCCGTGGTCGGCGAGCACGTCCGTGCGGATGCCGAGGATCTTGCCGTCGCGGGTCGCGGCGATCTCGCCGCGCATGATGTAGTCGCGGGCGAAGCCGGTGCTGATCAGGTTTTCGGAGCGGTCCTCCATCCACTTCACCGGCTTGCCGGTGACGATCGAGGCGACGATGGCGCAGACGTATCCGGGGTAGATCGGCACCTTGTTGCCGAAGCCGCCGCCGAGATCCGGCGAGATCACCTGGATCTTGTGCTCGGGCAGCCCGGCGACGATCGCATAGAGAGTGCGGTGGGCGTGCGGGGCCTGGGTGGTGGACCAGAGCTTCAGCTTGCCCTCGACCGCGTCGTAGTCGGCGACCGCACCGCACGTCTCCATCGGCGCCGGGTGCACCCGCGGGTAGACGATGTCCTGGCTGACGACCACGTCGGCGGCGGCGAACACCGCCTCGGTGGCGGCCTTGTCGCCGGTCTCCCAGTCGAAGCAGTGGTTGTTGGTCTTGCCGTCGAGGTCGTCACGGATCACCGGGGCGTCTGGGGCGAGCGCCTGCCGCACGTCGATGACGACGTCGAGCACCTCGTACTCGACGTCGATGAGTTCGAGGGCGTCGCGGGCCGTGTACCGGTCTTCGGCGACGACGAAGGCGACCTCCTGGCCTTGGAAGCGGACCTTGTCCGTGGCGAGCACTGCCTGCACGTCGTTGGAGAGCGTCGGCATCCAGGCCAGCCCTTGCGCGGCCAGGTCGGCGCCGGTCACGACGGCCTTGACCTTGGGCAGCGCCGCGGCGGCCGAGGTGTCGATGCTGATGATCTTCGCGTGCGCGAACGGCGAGCGCAGGATGGCCAGGTGCAGCATCCCGGGCAGCTTGATGTCGTCGGTGAACCGCCCCCGGCCGCGGACCAGCCGCGGATCCTCCTTGCGCAACATCCGCCCGTGCCCGATGGGCTTCTGATCGTTGTCCTCGAACGTGGTGAGCCGGCCGGCGTCCTGCACGGTGGTCATGACGACACCTCCTGAGCCTGCTTCGCCTCATCGGCCGCATCGCTCTCGGGCGCCGACGCCGCCTCGAGGGCCGACTGGGCCTCGTGGACCGACGCCCAGCGCACCGAGCGGACGATCGACGCGTAGCCCGTGCACCGGCAGATCTGACCGGAGATGGCCTGGCGGATCTCGGTATCGGTGGGGTCCGGATTGCGGTCGAGCAGCGCGCGGGCGGTCATCAACATGCCCGGGGTGCAGAAGCCGCACTGCAGCCCGTGGCACTGGACGAAACCCTCCTGGACCGGGTCCAGCTTGCCGTTCTTGGCCAGGCCCTCGACGGTGCGGACCTCGTGTCCGCCGGCCATCGCGGTGAGCACGGTGCAGGACTTGACGGGCTCGCCGTCGAGCCAGACCACGCAGGTCCCGCAGTTGCTCGTGTCGCAACCCCAGTGGGTGCCGGTGAGCCCCAGCTGGTCGCGCAGGAAGTGCACGAGCAGCTGCCGCCCCTCGATCTCCTCGCTGACTTCGACGTCGTTGACGGTCATCGAGACTTGCATGCTCAGCCTCTCTCGGCAATGCGCGCCACGGCGCGGCGCAGGGTGCGGACGGTGAGCTCCTTGGCGAGATGGCGCTTGTAATCGGCGCTGCCCCGCTGGTCGGTGACGGGATCGCAGCTGTCGGCGGCGATCGCACCGGCCTGGGCGTAGAGCTCCTCGGCGGGCGGGCGGCCGCGCAGTGCGGCCGAGATGGCCGGGATGCCGGTGGTGTTGGGTCCGACGGCGGCGAGTCCGACGCGAGCGTCGGCGACGAGACCGTCGCTATCGAGCCAGACGGCCGCACCCGCGGAGACCACGGCCCAGTCACCGGCCCGGCGCTCGACCTTCTCGTACGCGCTCCCGCCGCGCTCGCGGACCGGGATGCGCACCTCGACGAGAATCTCCCCGTCGGCGACCGCGGTCTCGTACGGCCCGCGGTGGAATTCCTCCATGGTCACCACCCGGGTCCCGCCGGAGCCACGAATGACGCAACTGGCGCCGAGCGCGGTGCAGACAGCGGAAAGGTCCTCGGAGGGATCGGCCTGGCAGAGCGAACCACCGAGGGTCCCCCGATTGCGAACCGTGGGGTCGGCGATGACTCGCTCGGCGTCCCGGAAGATCGGCAGCACGGCGGCAAGCGCATCGGACTCGAGCAGCTCGCGATGCCGGGTGAGCGCCCCGACGCGAACCTGATCGGTCTCGACGGCGACGTAGCCGAGTTCGCCGTGCAGATCGTTGATGTCGATGAGGTATTCGAAGTTGGCGAGCCGCAACTTCATCATGGGCAGCAAACTATGGCCGCCGGCCACCAGCCGGGCGGTGTCGCCGTAGCGCTCCATGAGCCCGATGGCGTCATCCACGGACGTGGCCCGTGCGTACTCGAAGGGTGCCGGAACCTGCATGGGGGGAAGTATGGGCTTCCATGTGATCAATCTGTCAACGCCAACCTAAGCCAATGCTTAATCAGGCGGTCCGGGGCAGACCGCGGCAATGTCCACATCGGTCGGTCCCCCTTCCGGCAACCCACTACGATGCGCGATGGCCACGAGCTGCGCCCGGCTGGTGGCGCCGAGCTTGGCCAGGATGCGGCTGACGTAGGTGCGCACGGTCTCCGGGCTCAGCCGCATGGCCCGGGCCACGGTGGTGTTGTCCTCGCCCTGAGCCAAGGCGGTCAGGACCTCACGCTCCCGCAGGGTGAGACGCTCCAGCCGTGGGTCCGGCGTGAGCTGGACAGCCGCGGCAGCATGGCTCATGACCTGCCGGGCCACGGCAGGCGAAAGTACGGGCTCGCCGTCCGCCGCACAGCGAACCGCTGAGCGCAGCCGGAACGGGCCGGCGTCCTTGAGAAGGTAGCCGTCCGCACCGGCGCGCAGGGCACCGAGCACTTCCTGGTCGGTGTCGAACGTGGTCAACATGAGAACGGCAGAGTTGCGGCAGGCGGGATCGGCCCGGATCTGGCGGGTGGCCTCGATGCCGCCGGTGCCCGGCATGCGGATGTCCATGAGAACGACATCGGGCTGGGTGCGGCGGATAAGCGGCAGGGCCGCGGCACCGTCGGAGGCCTCACCGATGACCTCGATTCGGCGGCCGGTGTTGTCGTCGTCTCCGGTCAGGAGACTGGCGATGCCCGCTCTGATCAGGGATTGGTCGTCCACCAGGACCACCCGGACGGGGCTGCCGGTCATGAGGTCCTCCCAGGGTTGTCGACACCCGAGGGCGGCTGAACGGCGGACAGCACGGCGACGGACGGTGCGGCGGTGGACAGTGGAAGGGTCGCGCTGACCTGCCAACCGCGCAGCGCTGGGCCTGTGTCGAGGCGGCCGCCCAGAGCGATGACTCGTTCCCGCAGGCCGGTGAGGCCGGCGTGCTCCGTCGCCGCGTCGGCGGTGACGCCATCGTCCTGGACGATCACCTTCAGGTCGTCGTTCGCGTGCCACGCGTCGATGGTGATCAGCCGGCCGTCGGAATGCCGAAGGGCGTTGGTGACGGCCTCCTGCACCACTCGGAATGCCGTGGCCGAGACCTCGGGCTCCTCGACCGGCTCGATCCGGGTGCGCACGTGGAACCCCGCCGCGCGGGCGGTCACGGCCAGCGACTCCACGTCCCGCAAAGAGGGCGGCGGGTCGGCGCGGAGCTCGCGAACGGTGGCGCGAAGCTCGGCCAGGGCCTGGGACACCGCCTCGGACACGTGGTCAAGCGCCGCCACGGCCGCCTGCGGATGCCGGACTGCCTCCTGCTGGGCGACGCTCGTGTGGATCGCCGCCACGGTGAGTGTGTGGCCGATCGAGTCGTGCAGGTCCCGTGACAGAACCTGCTTGTGCTCGCTGAGCCGGCGCTCCGCCTCGAGGATGATGTGCTGCTCGGTCAGGGCGTCGATGCGGCGCCGGGCCCGGACCAGCTCCCCCAGCATGATCGCCGCGGTCATCAGCGCGGCGTGCCCGACACCTTCGTACAGCACGACGTAGCGGAAGTCCTGCCCTTCCAGCAGCCGGAAGGCGACTGACACCGTGAGCACGGTCGTAGCGCCGATGATCGCGGCGACGCGATGGCCGGCCTCGGCAGCCGCATACAACGCGGCGGCCACCGGCACCGCGACACCGATCGCCGGAAAGCCCTCCGCGTAGTAGGCGAACAGACCGAGGATGGTCAGGGCGAGGACCGTGCGCGCGTATCGGCGCCGCCAGAACATCAGCGCGCCGAGAGCGGCGGCCCACAGGTAGGCGGCGACACCGGCTCCGCCACCCTGATCAGCCGACACGACCACGGCGAGCACGGCCGCGACGCCAACGGCGACGGCCGTGTCCACCTGTCTCTTCCCCGTGCCTTGACCCACGACAACACCCCGATTCACCTGCTGCCTGAGGACGGCAGCGTTCTCGCGTCAAATCGTAGGAGTGCCCCGGGCGTCGTGCGTACGCCGAAAAGCGACAACCGTTGTCGCCTCATGCGGAATCTATCGGCGCTGCGGCCTCCGTACCGTCGCCGGCATGACGCAGGAGATTCGGCGGCCCGGTCTGCCCAGCTGGCTCATCGTGGGGCTCGGCCTGTTCGCCGTGCCCCGGGCTGTGCCGCACGACCTCGACGCAGCGGCCGAGGGCAGCCCGGTCAGCAGCCCGCTGGTGTTCGGGCCGCTGGTCATCTGGGTCATCGTCGCCGTGCTGCTGGCGGGTAATCCCTTCATCGCCCTGCTGGCCGCCGGCGGCGTCTACAGCATCGGCCTGGCAGCGGTGCACAGCATCTTCTGGGCCTGGGCCTGGGCCTGGGCCTGGGCCCGGGCCCGGGTCTGCGACCCGCCTCGCTTCGGCGGCAATCTCGAAGGCCGACTTTCCGCCGGGAGGGAGGCCATCCTGATGCGTGGCGCGACGACTCTAGGGGTCGGAGTCCGCGTTTCAGAAGGAGCGGATGGCGACGTTCTTGAACGTCACGGCGTAGGGCGGATCCGCATCGGACGCTTCGACGCTCAGGCCCAGCAGCGCCTGGCCCTCGTCCGGGCCGTCCTCCGGCAGTGGAATCGCCCCCGCGAAGTCACCGCCACGGAAGACCTGCGCCTCACCCTCGACAACCACCAGGTGGATCCGGGTCGACTGACGCAAGGCGATCCGCTGCTTGAGCGAGATACGCCCGTAGACCTTGCGATCGTTCGGCATGTCCGCGGCCACCGAAATCTCGTTCTGGCAGACCCTCAGCACCTGGCCGCCGCGCTGCGGATCCCAGTGGAACCAGATCGCCGCGCAACTGCCCGCCGACTGCAGCGCGGTGGTCACTTCCACACCGAAATCGTCCGCGATCGACTCCTCCGGCCCGACACACTTGTAGGTGCCGCGATCCACCCGGGCGGCGCGCATCACGCCGCGGGTGAAGCAGTTCGCGTTCTGCTCGCGGATCTCGCTGTCCAGCCACAGGCCGGGCCTAGTCAGCGGGTCATTGATGATCGGCTCGCCGTCCTTGGGCTCCACCGGCGCCCGCTCGTCGTCCTCGGCGGCCGCATAATCCGCCGGCGTCGTCGGGGGCTGGCTCTCGGGGGCGGAGGTGCCATCTCGCTGCCCCGCCGGGGCCTGTCCCACATCGGCCGCCGTATCATCGCGCGGCGCTCCCCCGGTGGTCAGCGGATTGCCGGTGCGGCCCTGGGCGTTCAGCACGAGCGCCACCGTGGCCACGCCGGCGATCACCAGCAGGATCGCGAGCGCAGCGAGCAGCCGATGACCCCGCGACCGGCCACCGACCACCGGTCCTGGACGATCCGCGGAGTAGCTACGGTCCGCGGAATAGGAACGATCGGCGGCGTACGAGCGGTCAAAGGCGGCGGAGCGCCCGGCCGTATCCCGAGCCGAAGGGGAGGATGGGTAGGAATCATAGGATTCGTCCGGCGACTCGAAATACTCCACGACGGCCGGCGACACCGGGACGGGCGGGGCGCTGCGCACGATGGCGCGCTGCCGGGCCGGCGTACGGGACCCGCGCTCGTCGCCCAGCAGCATGTCCAGCAACTCCCGGGCGGTCGGCCGCTCCTCGGGATCCTTCGACAGCGCCAGGGCGACGAGTTCCCGCAATGGTTCCGAGAGCCCGTTCAGGTGCGGGGGCTGGG
Source organism: Actinoplanes sp. ATCC 53533 (assembly GCF_003947245.1). NCBI lineage: Bacteria > Bacillati > Actinomycetota > Actinomycetes > Micromonosporales > Micromonosporaceae > Actinoplanes > Actinoplanes sp. ATCC 53533. The sequence continues at coordinate 30,879 of NZ_QHHV01000097.1, forward strand.
TGAGGATCCGCGCCGCTGTCGCCGGGGGCGAGTCGCCATGGAACGGTGTCTGGCCGGTGCCGGCATAGGCGACGACGCAACCCCAGGCGAAGATGTCCGCGGCCGCCGTCAGCGGGGTGCCCGGTTCGGAGGAGAAGCGTTCGGGCGCCATGTAGGCGACCGTCCCCACCATCTGGTCGGTGCGGGTGTGCTGGCTGGTCGCCTCGAAGGCGCGGGCGATACCGAAGTCGATGACCTTGGGACTGCCGGGCGCGAGCAGCACGTTGTCCGGCTTCAGGTCACGGTGGATCACCCCGGCGCCGTGGATGCCGGTCAGCGCGGTCGCCACCCCGACCGCCAGCGAGTGCAGCGCCGCCGCCCGCAACGGGCCGCGTTCCTCCACCACCTCGCCGAGGCTCGGGCCGTCGACGTACTCGACGACCAGGTACGGCGGGTTGTGGTCCAGGTCCGCGTCGAGCACTTCGGCGGTGCAGAACGACGGCACCTGCCGGGCACGTTCCACCTCGCTGCGGAAGCGCCCGCGAAACTCCGGGTCGTTGACCAGGGCGGCGTGCACGAGTTTGATCGCGACGTAGTTGTCGTCGCGGTCGGTCGCCAGGTAGACGACGCCCATCCCGCCGGAGCCGAGCCGACCGGTGAGCCAGTATTCGCCCAGCTGCTCGGGATCACCACGGCGCAGTGGAGTCACGCGGTACGCGGTGTCCACGATCAACTCCCCACTGAGGTACGACGGTGACGGGACAGCAGGAACGCCGTCAGGATCAGTCCGGCCAGCAGCAGCATGAACCATCCCACGCCGAGCCGGCTGACCACACTACTCAACTCGCGCTGGACATTCGAGGCAAGATTCACCACGGGATCCTGCCCCGAGGCCCTCAAGTCCTTGGCAAGGCGGAGTTCATACCATCCGTAGTAGGCCACGTACGCTCCGGCGATGACCAGGACCGCTCCGCCGATCCGGGGCACGAAGGCCGCCGCCCGGCGCAGCCGCGACACCGCGGAGACCCGGACCAGGGCCACGGCCAGCGCCGTCACGCCGATCACCAGGCCCATCCCGGCCGCATAGCTGATGAACAGGGCCACACCCTCGACGATCGAGCCGGCGCGCAGGCTGGAGACCACGATGGCGAGGAACGGCCCGATCGCGCAACCGAGCGAGGCGATCGCGTAGGCCATGCCGAAGAGGACCATCGACGCGGCCGTGCCGGTCAACCGCGGCGCGCGCATTCCCTTGCCCGGGGTCGGCAGCGAGCGACCGGCGAGCAGCCAGCCGCCCAGCACGAGCAGGCCGAGCCCGAACACGACCGTGAGCCACGGCAGCCGGGGCATCAACATGCCGGTCAGCGGGGCCAGCACCAGCCCGAACACGCCGAAGACCGCGACATATCCGACGGTGAGGGCGGCCGTGCAGCGCAGTGCCCGCCCCACTGCCGCGAGGGTCTCCCGCGCACTCGGGGCAATACCGCCGGACACGGCCCGCGATCCGGCAACAGCCCCGCCGGCAACAGCCCCGGAGGCGACAGCCCGCGCGCCCGAAAGGACTCCAGCGGGCAGCAGCCCCGACCCCGCTGCACCACCTTCAGCGGCAGACAGCGCCCCAGCCCCTGCCTCAGAGACAACACCGCCAGACACAGCCCCCGACCCGGAGACAACACCGCCAGCCGCCGACAGTGCTCCAGACCCCGCACCCGAAACGGAGCCGTCACGCACGCGCCGTGGCTGGTCGCCGGCGACCAGCACCGACAGGTAGGCCGGCAACAGCGCGAAGCCGCACGGGTTGACCGCCGCGAGCATCCCGGCGGTGAGGGCGAGCAGCAGCGTGGCCTGCACCGCTCAGGCCACCAGCGACTTGACCTTGGTGGTCAGCTGCAGGTCGTCCAGGTAGCTTTTGACGACCACCTTGCCGGCCTTGTCGAGGATCACGTAGGTGCTCTGTTCCGTGATGCCGAACTTCTTCCACAGCTTGCCCGGCTCGTCGTCCAGGTGGGGCACCGCGCCCACCTCGAGGTCGGAGACGAACTCGTGCATGTCCTTGTTGTTGCCCATGCCCGCGATGCCCAGGATGTTCAGCCGGTCCGCGTACTGGTCCCGCAGGTCGGCGATCGACATGGCCTCACTCGCGCACGTCGCGCACCACGGCGCCCAGAACCACAGGATGGTCGGCTTGCCCGCCATGGTCGCGGCGTCGAAGGACTTGCCGTCCAAGGTCTGACCCGTGAACTTCAGCGACGCCGGCACCACGGCCGGCGCGCCCGCGGCCTGTGCAGCACCCTGCTCGGCGTCCGCGGGCTGAGCGGCATCCCCGGGCTGAGCAGCAGCAGCCGGCTGCGCAGCCGCAGCTGGTGGGGCCGCCGCCGGGTCGCCGCACCCGGCGAGGGCCCCGGTGAGGGCCCCGGCTACCGCAGTCGCCACGAGCACGGATTTGATCTTGGTTACGGTCACTTCTTGCCTGCTTCCGTCAGCCGAAGAGCCAGGGCCGGGCACACGTTGACCGCCTTGCGGGCGCCGTTCTCGAGCCACGGCGGCAGCGGCGTCTGCGGGAACGCCGGGAAGCCGTTGGCGTCCAGCCGGATGATCTCCGGTGCCACCGCCGAGCAGAGGCCATGACCGTCGCAGCGCGACCAGTCCACGGCGAGCTTCCGGGCGCCCTGATCGGTGTGGTAAGGGAGCGGCAGGATGCCGCGCACCTGCTTTCCGCAGCCCTCGCCGTTGGCGTGCAACTCCACGTCCCGGGCGAAGACCTCGAGCGCCGACAGTGCGAAGCGGGCCGTGCCGTCGGGGTGGCTGCAGGCACCGCGGCCCTTGACCACGCCGGCCGCCTGGCGCACGTTCTCCAGCGCGCTGCCGCCCAGCGCGACCAGGGTGACCGCGCGGGCCAGGTCGGGCAGACCCAGCCGGCACGGGCCGCACTGGCCGGCCGACTCCCCGGCCAGATACTGCGTGACCTGGGCGACCTCGCCCAGCGGGCAGGTCGACGAGCCGATCGGGATGAGCATGCCGGCGCCGAGGGTGCCGCCGACCTTGGCGAAGCCCTTGCGGGAGATGGTGACCGTCTTCGCCGCCTCGGCGGTGATCCACTTGCCGTGGTAGCCGCCGACCAGCAGGCCCGGGCCGATGTCGGCGCCACACATGGTGAGCACGTCCATCAGCGGCGTGCCGGTCGGTGCCTCGACCACGGCGGGCGCGGTGGCCGAGCCGCCGACGGTCAGCATGACCGTGCCCGGCTCCTCGGGGATGCCGACCGAGTTGTATTCCCACGGGCCGAGGCGGGCCGCGATGGCGAGCTGCGAGTACGTCTCGGCGTTGGAGAGCAGGGTGGGCAGCCCGCCGACGCCGTTGTCGCTGGAGCGGACCTTCCGGCCGGGCGGGATGTGCGCCTCGCCGTTGATGCCACGGACCAGCGCGCCGCCCTCACCGGAGATGAACCGGTGCGGGACGGTGACGATCCGCGTCGGCACCGGCATCCGCCGCTCGGCGAGGGCCGCAGCCAGCGACTCCTGGCCGATGCCGTCGTCGGCGATGCCGATCACGATCTCCTCGGCGTCGAGCGCGGCGGCTGCCAGCGCGGCGCCGTCCAGGATCAGGTGCGGGCCGCGGGTGAGCACGGCCTTGTCCTTCCACGACGGCGGCTCGCCCTCGGTGGCGTTGACGACGATCACCGGCGGCAGGTCCTGGCGCTGGCAGGAGTCGAGCACCGCGCGCACCTTGCGGGCGAACGGGAAGCCGGCGCCGCCCCGGCCACGCAGCTCGATCCGGTCGGCGAGACCGATCAGCTCACCGCTGGACAGCGCCGCGAAGCCACCGTGGACCTCCTGGTGAGCGATCAGGTCGAGCCGACCGTACTCGTCGAAACCGGCCGTGATCCGCGGCGTCCCGATGCTGGTAACCGGGGGAACCTGGTCCGCGCTCACGATCCCGCCCCGCCCCGCGCGGCAGCACCGCGAACGACGGCAGCACGACCAGCAGACACGGTGCCATCAACAGCGGCAGCACCGCGAACGGCGGCAGCACAACCACCAGACACGGCGCCACCGCGAACGGCACCACCACAAACGACACCGCCGCGAGCAGCACCACCACGAACGGCGCCACCACGAACGGCGCCACCACGAGCAGCACCACCACGAACGGCGCCACCACGAACAGCACCACCACGAACGGCGCCACCGCGAACAGCACCACCACGAGCAGCACCACCACGAACGGCACCACCGCAAACGACACCGCCGCGAGCAGCACCGCCACGAACGGCAGCGCCGCGAGCAGCACCGCCACGAACGGCACCACCACTTCCGGCAGCCCCACGAACAGCAGCGCCGCGAACAGCAACGCCACCGGTGTTATCAGCGCTCTCGGTGCGCTCAATCACTGTGCTTCCCCTCGCAGCTGACGCCAGTACACGTCGTCAGCCGATTCGTCCGTTCTGCCCCTGCTGCCGCGGCGAGCCCCCCGGCTCGCTGCTCGGGCGGGTTCCTGCTGGGTGGACCGGCGGGCCCGGCGGGACGCCATGTCGACCAGGGTCGGCGTCTCGTCGGGTTCCATGTCCGGGCCTAGCGCGGCCCGCGGGTCGCCGGCCAGGTCCACGAATTCGCTGCGGCTGTGCCGCCCGGAGTCGGCGCTGTCGACGTTGGCGCCCCGGTCGCGCCGGGCCCGGGGCGCAGTCTCGACCTCGTCGGCGTAACGCGACGAGCGCGACGGCCGTGGTGGCTCGTCGTCCGGGAAGCGGCTGGAGCGGCGGCGCGGCGGCGCCTCCTCGTAGCGGTCGTCCTCGACGTAGCGGCGCTGCCGGGGCGCCGGGGCGTCGTCCTCGTCGGCGAAGCGCCGGGTGCGCGGCGCTTCCTCCTCTGCGCTGCGCCGGGTGCGCGGCGCCGGCATGTCGCCCTCGTCGGCGAAGCGCCGGCTGCGGGCCGGGGGCGCGTCCTCGAACTCGGTGCCGGCGTAGCGCCGGGACCGGGCCGGGGGCTCGTCCTCGAAGTCGGCGCCCGAGACGCGCCGGGACCGGACCGGGGGCTCCTGCGCGTACGGGTCGGCGGGCTGGCGGCGGCCCCGCGGCGCGGGCACCTCGTCCTCGTCCTCGAAGCTGCGCAGGCCCTCGTCGAGCGCGCGGCGCGACATGGCGCCGGTCGGCTCGTCGAAACGCTCGGCCGCGGCGGCGCGGCGCTGCCGRGGCGCCGGGGCGTCCTCCTCGGCGTAGCGGCGCGCGCGCGGCGCGGGCAGGTCGTCTTCCTCGAACTGCCACCGCTGGGTGGGGGCGTCGTCGTAGTCGCGGCGGCGGCGGACCCGCTCCTCGTCGTCGGCGCCGCGGCGGGGCCGGCGCTCGGGCGGGGCGCTGACCGGTGCGGCGCTGGCCGGGGCGGCACTGACCGGCCTGGCGGCGGGCGCCGCGG
>NZ_QHHV01000098.1:0-35002 GCF_003947245.1 Actinoplanes sp. ATCC 53533
ATGGCAGCTCAACGTCCGGGACAACGGCATCGGCATCGAGGCCGAGTTCGCCGACAAGGTCTTCGTGATCTTCCAGCGGCTGCACGCGCGGGACGCGTACGAGGGCACCGGCATCGGGCTGGCGATCGTGAAGAAGATCGTCGAATACCATGGCGGGCGGATCTGGCTCGACCTGGACGTCGCCGAGGGCACGTCGATCTATTTCACGTTGCCCCTGCTGGCCGGCGTGCCGGTGGCGGAGCCACGGAAACAGGACGAGGTCGTGGCATGACACCAGGCGAACGCGCCAAAGGAGGCTCGGCATGACCGGTGCGGTTCGACAGGACGGCACACCCATCGAGGTGCTGCTCGTCGAGGACGACCCGGGCGACGTGCTCATGACGCAGGAGGCGTTCGAGGAGCACAAGGTCCGCAACCGGCTGACCGTGGTGTCCGACGGCGCCGAGGCGCTGGCCTACCTGCGCCGCGAGGGCGCGTATTCCGATGCGGTGCGGCCCGACCTGATCCTGCTCGACCTCAACCTGCCCCGCCGCGACGGCCGGGAGGTGCTCGAGGAGATCAAGAAGGACGACGAGCTGTGCCGCATCCCGGTGGTGGTGCTGACCACCTCGGCCGCCGACGAGGACATCCTGCGCAGCTACCAGCTGCACGCGAACGCCTACGTGACCAAGCCGGTCGACTTCGATCGGTTCATCGCGGTCATCCGGCAGATAGACGAGTTCTTCGTCAGCGTCGTAAAGTTGCCGCCGCGTGCGTGACGATCTGATCGACGAGGTCACCGCCCTGGTCCGGGAGGTGGCGCAGACCATCGTGCTGCCCCGGTGGCGGCACCTGAGCGACTCCGAGATCCACCAGAAGTCGCCCGGCGACCTGGTCACCATCGCCGACCAGGAGGCCGAGCGGGCGCTGACCGCCGGCCTGGTCGCGCTGCTGCCCGGCTCGCAGGTCGTCGGCGAGGAGGCGGTGGCGGCCGACCCGGGCGTGCTGGGCCGGGTCGGAGACTCCGGCACGGTCTGGATCGTCGACCCGGTCGACGGCACCAACAACTTCGCCGCCGGCAAGACCCCGTTCGCCGTGATGGTCGCGCTGCTGCGCGACGGCGAGCCGGCCGCGGGGTGGATCCTCGACGTGGTGGCCGACCGGATGACGGTCGCCGAGGCGGGCAGCGGCGCATTCGTCGACGGGCTGCGGGTCAAGACCCGCACCGACGACCCGGGCGCGTCCGGGCTGGCCGGATCGCTGTCGCGCAACTACTTCCCGGCTGACCTGCGCGAGCGGATCGACTCGCGGCTGCACACCCTGGGCGCGGTGACCAGCGGTCAGCACTGCGCGGGCTACGAATATCCGGCGGTCGTCTTCGACGAGCAGCAGTTCGCGACCTTCTGGCGGATCCTGCCCTGGGACCACGTGCCAGGCTCGCTGATCGTCCGGGAGGCCGGCGGCACGGTCCTGCACCTGGACGGCTCGCCGTACCGGCCGACCGACTCGGACCTGGGCCTCCTGGTCGCCGCGAACGAGGAGATCTGGAAGACAGCCCACGCCGCCCTCTTCGCCTAGCAGCTCTCGGCCCCTCGGGCGCCCCGGCTGGGTGCTCTGTGGAGCGTGCCCTCGACTTCCGCCCGGCGGCGCCGCACTTCGGTGACCGACGTCGAAGGTCGCCCCCCTGCGCCGTGGTGGTGGTACTGCGGTTGCCGACCCGTTGCGCCGTACCGGGAATGGGTTAGAGCCTGGTCAGCACCATGAGCCGGTGGCCGGCGGGGTCGACGACCCGGGCCAGTCGCTCGCCCCAGGGCTGGTCGGCGGGTTCCGCCACGATCTTCCCGCCGGCTTCCCGGAGCGTGGCCACCGCCTCGTCGCAGTCGTCGGCGTAGACGCACAGCTCGTAGCCGGCCGTCGCGTCGGCGCCGATTCCCAGCTCGCTGGTGCCGAGCCGCAGGGTCACGAAGACCGGGTCGCCCTCGGCGGGGAAGCGGTAGTGCTCGGTGAAGCCGAGCGCGTCGCGGTAGAAGGCGACGGCGGTAGGCAGGTCCGGGACCGTGATGACGGGAAATGCCTCGGTGAACGCCATGTAGCGGATATTAGGGTGCTCCCATGTCCGCATATCTGTCTGAGCTTTTCGGTCTGGCCGGCCGGACCGCGGTCGTGACCGGCGGCAGTTCCGGGATCGGCCGTGCGATGGCCGGTGCGCTCGGCCGCGCCGGCGCGCGCGTCGTGCTGGTCGCGCGGCGGCCGGAGCCGCTGGCCGACACGGTTCGCGAGTTGACCGCCGACGGCGTTCGGGCCGACGCGGTGCCGGCGGACCTCGGCGACCGGGCCGCGCTCGCGGCCGCGAGCGACACGATCGTCTCCCGGTACGGCGAGCCGGACATCCTGGTGAACGCGGCGGCGGTGAATCGGCGCCCGCCGCTGGACGAGCTGACCGACGACGACTGGGACGTCACGCTGGCGGCCAACCTGACCGCGCCCTTCCTGCTCGGTCAGCGGTTCGGGCCGGCGATGGCGGCGCGGGGCTGGGGCCGGATCGTCAACGTCGTCTCCCAGCAGGCCTTCCGCGCGTACGGCAACAGCGGCGCCTACGGCGTCTCGAAGGCCGGTCTGGTGGCCCTGACCCGGTCCCAGGCGGAGGCGTGGTCGGCGCGTGGCGTCTGCTGCAACGCGGTCGCGCCCGGGGTGGTGCACACGCCGCTGACCGAGCCGGTCTTCGCCGATCCGGAGAAGGTCGCGGTCCATGCCCGACGCACGATGATCGGCCGCAACGGGGTGCCGAGCGATTTCGCCGGATGTGCGGTATTTCTGGCAAGTGTCGCTAGCGCTGCCGTGACCGGGCAAACACTCTTCGTCGACGGTGGATATTCGTCGACGTGATCACGGTGCCGTTCTGACGTGCGGCGCGGTAGAGTCACCGCGCTCACGACTCGGGAGGTAGACCGTGGCGGCGACTCTCCTACGCCGGCTTCAGCCTGTCCTGGCGCTCCTTGTTGCGCTGGCGATGCTGCTCGTCGCCGCCCCCGCCGCGCAGGCGGCGCCGGACGACGAGGGCGGTTCGAAGACCCTGCGGGCGGCGCTCGAGTCCGCTGCCAAGGGCCACGTCGAAGCCAAGAACGATCTTGAGAATTCCAAGAAGCGGCAGAAGCTGCTGACCGTCCAGTTGGCTCGGGCGAAGCAGAAGAGCACGGCACTGCAGGGCCGGGTCGGCGAGGTCGCCAACCGTTCCTACCGGCAGGGTCGCTTCACCACGATGACCATGCTGCTCAACAGCGCCTCGCCGGACGCGTTCATGGAGCGCGCCATGCGGCTGGACCAGATGGCCCGGGTCGACGGCAAGACGCTGGCCGGATATCGCGAGGCGGTGGTCGCGGCCGAGCAGGCCAAGCTGGGCATCGACCGGGAGATCAAGCAGCAGAAGAAGCAGGTCACCATCATGGCCAAGAAGAAGGTGGAGGCCGAGCAGGCGCTGGCCGCCTCCGGTGGCGGTGCGGCGGCCGGCGGCTTCATCAACGCCAACTCGCCGCTGGCCAAGCCGGCCCCGCGCAACTCCGACGGCTCCTGGCCCAAGGAATCCTGCACGGTCGACGACCCGTCCGAGGGCGACGGGTGCATCACGCCCCGGACGCTGCACGCCTACCAACAGGCCCGCGCGGCCGGCTTCAAGCGGTACACGGCCTGCTTCAGCAAGCGGTCCTCCGGCGAGCACCCGAAGGGCCGGGCCTGCGACTTCGCCGCGGCCTCCGGTGGTTTCGAGAACGTCAACGCCTCCGGTGGCGATCGCACCTACGGCAACAACCTGGCCGCGTACTACGTCAAGAACGCGTCGCGCCTCGGCGTGATGTACGTGATCTGGTACCGGCAGATCTGGCATCCGGGCACCGGGTGGAAGTCCTACGGCGGCTCCGGCGGGCCGGCCGCCACCCACACCAACCACGTGCACCTGTCAGTTCTCTGACAGGGGCGCGCCGGTAGCATCCGCGCGATGGAGACCTCCCCACCCCGTGCCCTGCCCTCCGGACTGGCCACCGCGCTGGTGTTCTTCGCCAGCGGCGCGGTGCTGGTCCTGGAGATCGTGGCGCTGCGGCTCGTCGGTCCGTACGTCGGGGTGACCCTGCAGGTCAGCAGCTCGGTCATCGGCATCTCGCTGGCCGCCATCGCCTACGGCACCTGGCTCGGCGGCCGGCTCGCCGACAGGTACGACCCGCGGCTGCTGCTCGCCCCGGCCCTGCTGCTCGCCGCGATCTTCACCGCGATCACCCTGCCCCTGGTCCGCTGGGGCGGGGAGGTGCTGCGCGGCGGGTCGGCCCCGGCCGTGCTGCTGCTCGCCGCCCTGGCCGTCTTCCTGCCCGCGTTCCTGCTCGCCTCGATCACGCCGCTGACCGTGAAGCTGCAGCTCGGCGACCTGCGCCGGACCGGCGAGGTGGTGGGCCGGCTGTCCAGCTTCGGCACCCTCGGCGCGATCACCGCGACGCTGGGCACCGGCTTCGTCTTCGTGGCCGCGATGCCCAGCAGCTGGATCGTGCTGACCCTGGCCGCGCTGCTGGCCGTCGCCGGCTTCGGGCTCGGCTGGTGGCTGCACCGCAAGGATCCCGGGCTCAAGCTGCCCGGCAAGCCGCGCACCCGGGCCGCCGTGGTCATCATCGGGCTGTTCGGTGCCGGGCTGGGCGCCACGGCGCCGACCCCGTGCGACATCGAGACCGCCTACCACTGCGCGCGGGTGGACGCCGATCCCAGCAGGGCCGGTGGGCGGACGCTGATCCTCAACTCGGCGCGGCACTCGTACGTCGACCTGAACGACCCCACCCACCTCGAGTTCGCGTACGTGCAGTGGATCGGCGCCGTGGTCGACGTCAACGGCGCCGGCGGCGCCCCGATCGCCGCGCTGCACCTCGGCGGCGGCGGCTTCACCGTCCCCGAGTACGTGGCGCAGACCCGGCCCGGCAGCGACCAGCTGGTCCTGGAGCTCGACGGCGGCCTGGTCGACCTCGACAAGCGGGAACTGGGCCTGCGGACCGGTCCGGACCTGAGGGTCCGGGTCGGCGACGCCCGGGTCGGGCTCTCCCAACAGCGGACCGATTCGTACGACCTGGTGGTCGGCGACGCCTTCGGTCACCTGGTGGTCCCGTGGCACCTCGCCACCCGGGAGATGGCCGCCGACATCGCCCGCGTGCTGCGCACCGGCGGCATCTACGCCCAGAACGTCATCGACTACCCGCCGAACCGATTCATCCGCGCCGAGCTGGCCACGGTGGCCGACGTCTTCCCGCACGTGGCGCTGGTCGCGCCGCAGGCCGCCCTCGACGGTGGCAGCGGGTCGAACTTCGTCATCGTGGCGTCGAAGTCGCCGCTGGCCCTGGACGAGCTCCGCAGCCACCTCGACCTGGTCGACGAGCCGGTGCAGCTCGTCTCCGGCCAGCGGCTGACGGACTTCATCGACGACGCCAGGGTGCTCACCGACGACTACGCGCCGGTGGACCAGCTGCTGGCCGGGTGATCCCGGCGATATTCCGGGTGATTTCCCGGACCCGCGGTGAGCGGGGCGCCCCGGGGGCAACAATCGGCACATGGGTTGGCTGGCGACCGGGGGACAGGGCGGCCTCGTCGGCGACCGGTACCGCCTGATCGAACGGCTCGGCACCGGCGGCATGTCCGTTGTCTGGCGCGGCCACGATCAGGTGCTGGGCCGGGCCGTCGCCGTCAAGGTGCTGTCGCCGCGGCTCGCCGACGACGCCACGTTCCGCGACCGGCTGCGCCAGGAGGCGCTGGCCGCCGCCCGGCTGTGCCATCCGCACATCACCGGCATCTTCGACTTCGGGGAATCCCCGCTGGACGAGCACCGCACGGTCCCGTACGTGGTGATGGAGCTCAACGACGGCGAGTCGGTCGCCGCGCGGCTCAGCCGCCGGGGCCCGTTGCCCTGGCGCGACGCGGTGGTCATCGCGGCGGAGGTGGCCTCGGCGCTGGCCACCGCGCACGCCCGCGGCGTGGTGCACCGCGACGTCACGCCGGCGAACGTGATGCTCACCGGCGCCGGGGCCAAGGTCGTCGACTTCGGCATCTCGGCGCTGGTCGGGCAGCGGGACTCGGCGCCGGACGGCAGCCTGCTGGGCACCCCGGCCTACCTGGCCCCGGAACGGCTCGGCGGCGGCCAGGTCGCGCCCGCCGCCGACGTGTACGCCCTCGGCGTGCTGCTCTATCGCATGCTGACCGGGCGGCTGCCGTGGCCGGCCGGCAACACCACGCAGGCGTTGCGGGCGCACCTGTTCGCCGATCCCGCGCCCGTACCCGAGCTGCCCGGCATGCCCACCCAGATCCCCGGACTCTGCCTGCGCTGCCTGGCCAAGCGGCCCGAGGACCGGCCCAGCGCGGCCGGGGTCGCCGCGACGCTGGCCGCGCTGGTCGGGCTTCAGCCGATCATCCCGCCGGTCGGTGTCCCCGTTCCCGGTCCGCGCCCGTCGCCGCATCCGGTGCCACGGCCGGCCCGCGCACCCGGTCCGCGGGTGCGCGCCGGCCTGCGGCTCGGCCGGGCCCTGCGGCTCGGCGGCCCGCAACCGCTCGGCGGCGGGCTGTTCCGCGCCGGTGGGCTGCTGCGCGACCTGGTCCCCGGCGGCCGGCTCGGCGACGCCGTCCTCGCCGGGCGGAATCGGCTCCAGGCCGGCGTCGCCACCATCATCCTGGCCGCGACGGTCGGCATCGTCTGGTCCTCGACCCGCGAGCCGGTCGACGTCGGCACCGCGCAGGCCGCCGCGGCCGGCGCGCGCCCCGGCGCGGTCGAGCCGCACGGTACGGGGTGCAAGGTCCGCTACCGCGTGCGGCGCGACTCCGGCACGGACTTCGGCGCCCAGCTCACTGTGGTCAACACCGGCGAGCACGCGCTCTCGGGGTGGGCGCTGGAGTTCGCCTTCGCGGGCGGCCAGCGGGTCACCGACGCGCCGAAGCGGCTCACCCAGCGGGGCCGCAAGCTGGTGCTGCGCGCCAAGGACGGCGCGAAACTGCGGCCGGGCCGGTCCGCCAGCGTGACGCTCAGCGGCAGCTACCGGGTCAGCAATCCGTTGCCGGTGACGTTCACCCTGAACGGCTATGCCTGCCAGGCCGAGGTGCTCGGCGCGGTGGGCGGGGCGGCCACCGCGGCGGATCTGTCCGCCGGAACACCGTCGTCGGAGCCGCAGAAGAAGCCGGCGTCGCGGAAGAAGGACAGGAAGGCGCCGGCCTCGACGCCGCCGTCCCCGGCGAGCAGCAGCCCGCCCCCGGCCAAGGCACCCGAGAAGAAGCCGGGCTTCTCCGTCACGGTCTGACGATCAGGTCCCGGCCGCTCTGTCAGATCGCGGCTGCTCTGGCAGGTCCCGGCTGCTCTGGCAGGTCGCGGCTGCTCTGGCAGGTCGCGGCCGCTCTGTCAGGTCACCGCCGCGAACTGCTCCACCTTGGAGGTGTCGCCGGCCACGATCAGGATGCAGCCCCGCGGCACGACCGTTTCCGGGCGGGCGTACGTGAAGTCCTCGCCGGGCAGCTTGGTGCCGACCACCGTCACGCCCCACTTGCTGCGCAGCCCGATGTCGGCGAGCGTGCGGCCGACCGCTTCCTTCGGCGCCCGGACCTTGGCGATGGCGAAGCCATCGTCGAACTCGATGTAGTCCAGCATCTGGCCGGTGATCAGGTGCGCGACCCGCTCACCCATCTCCGCCTCCGGGTAGATCACGTGCCCGGCGCCGACCGAGGACAGGATCTTGCCGTGCTTGACGCTGATCGCCTTGGCCCAGATCTCCGGCACGCCGATCTCCGCCAGCGTCAGCACGGTCAGCACGCTGGCCTCGAGATTCGTGCCGATGCCGACCACCGCCCGGGCGAAATCCCGCACCCCGAGCTGGTGCATCGCCTCGGTGTCGGTGGCGTCGGCCTCCGCGACGTGGGTGAGCCGGTCGGACCAGTCCTGCACGATGTGCGGGTCGGTGTCGATGCCCAGCACCTCGTGGCCGAGGTTGACCAGCGACGCGGCGACCTGGCCGCCGAAGCGGCCCAGCCCGACGACAACGACGTTGTCCGGGCTCGCGGTGGGCTTCTTGTCAGCCAACGAGGGGTCGCTCCTCCGGGTAGCGGTAGAGCCGGCGGCGGGTGTTCAGCGCGATCGCCGTTCCCACGGCGATCGTACCGACGCGGCCGACATACATCAGGATGACGAGCACGACCTGCGCGGACGGCGGCAGGGTCGGCGTGATGCCGGTGCTGAGCCCGACCGTGGCGAACGCCGAGGTCACCTCGAACAGCGCCCGGTCGAACGGGATGTCGTCGGTCAGCCCGATCAGCCCGATCGTGCCCGCGGCGACCAGGGCGACCCCGAGCAGCGCGACGGTGATGGCCTGCCGCTGCGTCTCCTCGGCGATCCGGCGCTTGCGGATCACCACGTCCGGCTCGCCCCGGATCTCGGCCCAGATCACGTACGCGAGCAGCAGGAACGTGGTCACCTTGATGCCGCCGGCGGTGCTCGCGCTGCCGCCGCCGATGAACATCATCACGTTCGTGACGGCGATCGTCTCGGTGTTCATCCCGCCGAGGTTGATGCTGTTGAAGCCGCCCGAGCGAGTCATCACGTCCTGGGTGAAGGCGGCCAGTATCTTGCTCGGCGTGCCGAGCGGGCCGAGGGTCTGCGGATTGCTCCACTCGAACGACAGGAAGACCAGGAAGCCGATCACGCTGAGCAACAGCGTGCCCCACACGGTCAGTCGCGTGTGGGTCGACCAGAAGCCGGGCGTGCGCCACTCCCGGGCCAGCTCGAACAGGACCGGGAAGCCGATCGAGCCGGCCAGCACGCCCAGCGACAGCGGCACGCAGATCCACCAGTCGCCGACGAACCGCACCAGGCTGTCGGAGTAGAGCGCGAAGCCGGCGTTGTTGAAGGCCTGCACGGCGTGGAAGACGGCCTCCCACACGGCCCGGCCGAACGGATAGTCGTACGCCAGCCAGAACCGCAGGGTGAGCACGACGCTGATGGCGGCCTCGGAGGCGAACATGACGATCGCGACCCGGATGAGCACGCCACCGACGTTGCCGCCGAGCAGCCCCGCGCTCTCCGCCTGCACCATGAGCCGGCTGCGCAACCCGAGCCGCCGCGACACGAGCAGGCTCAGCAGCGTGGCGAGCGTCATGATGCCGAAGCCGCCGATCTGCGACAGCACGGTCAGCAGCACCTCACCGAAGCCGGACCAGTAGGTCGGCGTGTCGACCACGGCCAGCCCGGTGACGCAGACGGCGCTGGTGGCGGTGAACAGCGCGGTCACGAACGGCGCGTGCCCCGGCTCGGCCCGCGCGGCGGGCAGCATCATCAGCGCGGTGCCCACGGCGATGGCGCCGAGGAACGCGACCGGAACGATCCGCGCGGGATACCGCCACGGTGAACGACCCCGCACCACCACCTCCAGGTTTCGATCTCGAGCGCATCATCTCGCACATTGATCGACGCCGAGTCCGATACCGGACCGGCGGCACCGGCCGACGGCGTGATGACTACCCTGACCGTGGCTGTCTCACCCGTGAAGGCCCACCTCACCCGCGAAGGCCGAGCACATGGCTGATCCGGAAAGTCCGCGCCCGGCGGAAGTCCGGACGGCGGATGATCTTCACCGGGCGCTGAGTGAGCTCAGGAAGCGGGCGGGCCTCACCTACGCCCAGATCGTCGCGGCGTCTCGGGTCTCGGCGTCCACTCGGCTGGCGAGGAGCACGGTCGGTGATGCCTTCTCCGGCCGTTCGCTGCCGACCAAGGAGACGCTCGCGGCGCTGCTGCTGGCGTGCGGGGTCAAGCGGCCGGACCTGGCCCCGTGGCTGGAGGCGAGGGCGCGCGCGGAGCGTCACCCGGGCGATGCGGTGCCGACCATCGAGACGGTGGGTCCTCGCGAGCTCGGAATTCACGCGTCCATCCAGGTGGACGCCGGCTCCCTGCAGGTGGACGGCGCGAGCAGCTTGCCGGCGTATGTGCCGCGTGATGGGGATTCGCGGTTGCGCGGCGTCCTGCTGTCGGCGCGGGAAGCCGGCGGTTTTGTGTTGTTGGTCGGCGGCTCCTCGGTGGGTAAGACGAGGTCGGCGTACGAGACGGTGAAGGACGTCCTGCCGGACTGGCGGCTGCTGCAGCCGGATTCCCTGCCGGACATCGAGTCGGCCACCGAGGCGCCGCTCGGTGACACCGTCATCTGGGCCGACGAGATTCAGCGGTTCATCGCGGAAGGGCTCGATGCGCCGCTCGTGCGCCGGATGTCGAGGGCCCGCTGCCGGCTGCTCCTCATCGGCACGCTCTGGCCGGAGCGATACCTGTCCTACGTCGCGCTCGCCTCCCACGCCGCGCTCACCGACGCTGATCCCTATCGTCGTGAGCGGGAGCTGCTGCGCCAGGCCCACGTGATCGACGTTCCATCCCGCCTGTCGGCGGAGGAAGTGGCGCGGGCACGCGAGATCGCGCTGGTCGACCCGCGCATCGCGGCGGCTCTGAGATCCGACGCCGGGCTCGTGCAGACGCTGGCCGCCGGGCCCGAGCTCGTCCGGTGCTGGGAGAACGCGCCCTCGCCGTACGCCCACGCGTTGATCACGGCCGCCGTGGACGCCCGCCTCCTGGGCGTCCCGGAGCCGTCGGGCGAGCTGCTGCGGGACGCCGTGCCGGGATACCTGTCGTCGACCGCTCGGGCGAGCGCGCCGCAGGGCTGGTTCGAGGCGGCCATCGCGTACGCGACAACCCAGGTGCACGGTGCCACCGCTCCACTTCGGCCGGTCGGCCGGGAGATGGGGTATGTGGACGGCTACCGGGTCGCGGACTACCTGCTCCATCACGCCCTGCACAGCCGGGAACACCAGCTTCCGCCGCCCGGCCTGTGGCGTGCCTGCCTTGCCAACACCTTCGACGGCAGGGAACTGCTCGCGGTCGGTTCGGCCGGGTACGACCGGGCGATGCTGGACCCCGCCCGCGAGTTCTTCCACGCGGCGGTGCAGGCCGGCTCGGTCGAGGCGCTCTACCGCCTGGTGAGCCTGCTGTCGGAGCAGGGCCGCGAGCACGAGATCCTCGCCGCCTGGCGACTCGGCGAGGAGCACGACATTCCGCAGGCCAGGGAACGGCTGGCGTTCATGCTGGAGAGCGAGGGCCGGACGGCGGAGGCCGAGACGATCTGGCGGGAAGCGGCGCGAGCCGGTGACGGCCGGGCGACCGAGTCGCTGATCGAGCTGCTCGTACGCACCGGACAGGTGGACGAGGCCCGGAAGGCCGCCGGCCCGAACGTCTCGTCGACCGCGTGGGCCCGCCTCGCCGAGGCCTACGAGTCGGCGGAACGGCTGCAGGAGGCCGCCGACGCCTGGGCGCAAGTTTCGACCCGCCTCGACGCACCGGACCGCCGAGCACAGCTGCTCCGCCGGCTCGGCGACGTCGAGACGGCGGTCAAGGTGCTGCGCGACTCGGCCGCAAGCGGAAACTGGCAGTCCCGGGCCGACCTGGTCCACCTGCTCGACCAGGTCGGCCGGGTCGATGAGGCGATCCAGGTGCTGCGCGAAGGACTGCAGGCGGGCGAGTTCAACGCGCGGCACGCACTGGCGGCCTACCTCATCCAGCATGGCCGGACGGACGAAGCCGTCGAACTGTGGATCGGCGCCCTGGTCACCGAGGGCGACGCCGAGTCGTGGACCACCGTCACCTCGCTGCTCGAAGTCCTGGCGGATCACGACGGGCTGGAGCGGGTCCTGCGCTGGGGCCGCACCGAGTCGATGCCCGGGGCCGGCGAGCAGCTGGAGGACCTCCTGCGCCGGACCGACCGTTACGAGCAGGCCCTGGCAACGTGCCGCGAGTCCGTGCACGCCGGCGACCCGTTCGCTCGCCGCCGGCTGTGCCGGATGCTGCAGGAGGAGGCGCGCTTCGACGAGGCGCTGGAGGTGACCGAGGAGGCCGTCCGCAACGGCGAGCGGATCTCGGTGGAATGGCTGGCCGCGGTCGCAGACGGGGTGCTGCCGGCGGACGCCGTCGAGCGGACGTTCCGGCTGGCGGCCGAAGCCGGCAACACCGGCGCCCGATCCCGGCTCGCGGAGCTGCTCCAGCGGCAGGGCCGGAACGACGACGCCGTCGATGTGTGGCGCGCCGGCTACGACGCCGGCGAGGTGAACGCCCGGCACGGTCTCACGGAGATCCTCTGCCGGCTGAACAGAATCGACGAAGCCGTCGACATCCTGCGACGAAGCGCGGCGGCGGGCGACCGCGACGCCCACGCCGGCCTCATCGACCTGCTCATCTCCGCCGGCGAGGCAGAGGAAGCCCTGATCCACCTGGAGGAGGCCGCCCGGGACGGTGCGGCGGCCGCCTGGTTGCGCTCCGCTGAACTGCTCAGCGACCGCGGCGAATACGACCGGGCGGTGCAGGTGTGGCGGTCCGCACTGGAGGCTGACGTCCCGCACGCCAGGGAAAGACTGACCGCACTGCTGCTGGCAACCCACCGCCACGACGACGCGGAAGCACTGTGGCGCGAAGCCGTCGAAGCGGGAGTGTCGGGGGCCCGCCGCAAGCTGGCCGACCTCCTGCTGGCGAGGCGCGAGGTTGACGGCGCGATCACGATCTGGCGCGAGGCCGTGCGGGAAGGCAAGCCGTTCGCCAGGATCGAACTGGCACGGCTACTGCATCGCGAGGGCCGCGCTCGCGCGGCCATGCACGAGCTGTATGCCGCGATCACCGCCGGTGAGCCCTATGCCAGGCATGAGCTCTATCACGTGCTGAGCGAGGAAGGTGCCATCCAGCAGGCCGAGGACATCCTCCGCAACGGCGTCAGACACCCACTCGACCACGATCCCGGCGCTGCTGGTGGTGGCGGTGTTGCTGGTGGTGGCAGCGCTGCTGGCCGTGGCAGCGCTGCTGGCAATCGTCGTGCTGGTGGTGGCGGTGCTGGTGGTGGTGCCGGCAGTGATGGTGGTGCCGGCAGTGGTGGCGCTGCCGGTGGTGGCGGTACTGGCGACCGCGGTATTCCGGAACCCCGAGCGGCGGCCGCGTGGCCGCGGCGCTCCGCCACGCGCCGAAGTGCCACCGGACCTGTCCGGACTCGCCGTCGCACGGGATGTTCCCGCTGGTCAGCGCTGCCTGATGGGCCGGACCGGTGCGGAGGTGATGCCGGACCCCGGCCGTGCTGGCGACGCTGGTCGCAGCCGTGGAAACGCGGCCACGACAAGGGAGCAGGAGGAACGGCATGTTCGAGAAGAACAAGTCGCAGCGCAAGGAATCGACGACCGGCACGCAGGACCGCTCTCTGGCGCACGTGGCGATCGCCGCGGCGGTAGCGGGAGGCAGCCGCGCGGTCATCGACTGGTTTCTCCGTTGGCTGACGCCTTGATCCAGTGAGATGCGGGGTGCCGACCTGCTGCCCTCGCGCTTCCCGCGTTCCTCTCGGGCACCTCCTCTAGAGTCGGGGGCATGGCGAGGCTTGCGGTGGTCAGTGGGGGCGGTACGGGGATCGGCCGGGCGACGGCGGGGATGCTGGCGGGGGAGGGCTACGACGTCATCATCGTCGGGCGGCGCCCGGAGGTGCTGGCCGACGCGGTGAAGTGGATCGGCCCGCAGGCGACGGCGGTGACCGCCGACCTGGCGATTCCCGGCCAGACCGCGGCGGTGCTCGAGGCCGTCGGTGGTCGCTCGGTGGACGTGGTGGTCAACAACGCGGGCGCCTACCTGGGCGGCGACGACTCCACCCCGGAAGGTTTGGCTGCGCACTGGCGGGCGAACCTCGACTCGAACGTCCTGACGGCGGTGCTGCTCACCGATGCCCTGCTGCCGTTGCTGCGCCGGCCGGGCGGGCGGATCATCCTGACCAGCTCGATCGCCGCCCAGCGCGGTGGCGGCGGCCCCTACTCGGCGGCCAAGGCAGCCCTGCACGGCTATGCGCTGGACCTGGCCACCCGGCTCGGCACCGAGGGCATCACCGCGAACGTGATCGCGCCGGGCTACGTGACGGACAGCGAGTTCTTCGACGGCAGGATGACCGAGGAAGGCCACGCCCAGCGAGTGGCGGCGACGCTGGTGAAGCGGGCAGGCGTGCCGGACGACATCGCAGAGTCGGTGCGCTGGCTGGTCGGCCCGGGCGGCAGCTTCGTGACCGGGCAGATCATCAACGTCAACGGCGGCACGGTCCTGGGCCGCTGAGGACTCAATCAAACCAACTCGCCTGGGTCTTCCGCCGCCTGGCCTGGGTCTTCCGCCGCCTGGCCTGGTTCTTCCGCCGCGAGTGGCCCATGGCGAACTTGCCTGGGTTTTCGCCGCGAGTGGGCTCAGCCGACCTCGTTGGTCAGCGCCGCTCGTTCTACTGCGCACCGCCGGTGAAACGGTCTTCTCCCGGTCTGTTCGGCCGGAAGCGCAGGGCTGACCACCGGCTGTCGATCGCTACCTGGCCGTTCGGGCGCATGTCGAAGTCCGCCACGATCGGCCAAAGCGTGTCGCGGTTGATATCCGCCTTGTTGCCCTTCGGATAGGCGATCCAGAACGCCGCGGGCTTGGCGAGATCGTCGACGTGCTTCTCGAGCAACTTGCGCGCGCTTGCCGCGTCCTCCGCGAACAGCACGGCGGTGCTCGCCGTCGCCAGCACGGCGCATTCCCGCACCCCCATCGGCATCGGAGTCAGCAGCGGCAGGTGCACAGGGTGCGACAGCCACACCGTGGTGTGCGGCTTGATCTGCAGCTTCTCCGCAATCGTCTGCGTCATGCCGCCTACGTTGTCACCGACGATTAAGTTGTCAAGGAACGAAAGTCAGGGCAGATCGATCAAGGCGAGCCCGGGCAGGACCGGCCCCGTGGCGGAGCCGACCCGGAACACCCCGCCGACCTTCTCAGGCGCCCACCCGCCGGCCAGGCCCGAGGCGACAAGCCGACACACTATGGCCGCGCTCGGGTAGGCATATGTCGTTTCGTCCGGCGTGGTGGGAACCGGGAACTCGGTCATGTCGGCTTGCAGCACACAGCTGTTTTTGCCCGCGCCCCAGATGCGGACCCTGATGAACCGGCGCTGCCTGCCGTCGGCGCCGGTTGCGGCGCGGATGTCGGCCGCCCAGGTGAACTCCCGGCCCTCGAAGTGCAGCTTGCGCAGCCTGTTTCGCATGCGTTCATGCTCTCAGCACGGGGCGGCCGGTCGCGCGGGCGATTTCCAGCCTGTGGATAGCGAGCCTGGCACGGGCCAACCTGTGGATAACCCGGGTCTTGTCGGTGCCGGCTGGTAGACATGCTGGCGTGGTCGAGATGACGAGGTCAGCAGTGAGCGAAGCCGAGCGGGTGGCGGTGCGCGAGTGCGCCGAGGAGGTGTTGCGCCGGCTTGCCGGCGAGCATGCCGTGCTCCGCGAGGATCAGTGGCGGGCGATCGAGGCGCTCGTCGTCGATCGCCGGCGGGTGCTCTGCGTGCAACGCACCGGGTGGGGCAAGTCGGCGGTCTATTTCGTGGCCACCGCGCTGCTTCGCGACGGCATCACCGCCGAGCCCGGTGATCCGCCCGCGGGGCCGACCGTCATCGTCTCGCCGCTGCTCGCCCTCATGCGTAACCAGGTCGAGGCCGCCGCCCGGGCCGGCATCCGGGCCCGCACGATCAACTCCGCCAACCTCGACGAGTGGGGTGAGATCACCGCCGAGATCCGGGCCGGTGCGGTCGACGTGCTCCTGATCAGCCCGGAGCGGCTCAACAACCCCGACTTCCGCGACAACGTGCTGCCCGGCCTCGCCTCCAGCACCGGCCTGCTGGTGGTCGACGAGGCTCACTGCGTCTCGGATTGGGGTCACGACTTCCGCCCCGACTACCGGCGGCTGCGGACCTTCCTGGCAGGTCTGCCCGGCCTGACGCCGGTCCTCGCGACCACCGCCACCGCGAATTCGCGGGTGACCGCCGATGTCGCCGAGCAGCTCGGTGACGCGCTCGTGCTGCGCGGTTCGCTGGAGCGGGATTCGCTGCGGCTGGCGGCGCTGGAGCTGCCCAACCCCGCACACCGGCTGGCCTGGCTCGCCGACCATCTCGACCGGCTGCCGGGCTCGGGCATCATCTACACCCTGACGGTCGCCGCCGCCACGGAGACCGCCGAGTTCCTGCGCTCGCGCGGCTTCCCGGTCGCGTCATATACGGGGCAGGTCGAAGACTCCGCTCGCCGCGCCGCCGAGCAGGACCTGTTGGATAACAAGATCAAGGCGCTGGTGGCGACCTCGGCGCTGGGCATGGGCTTCGACAAGCCAGACCTCGGCTTCGTCGTGCACCTCGGCGCGCCGCCCTCCCCGATCGCGTACTACCAGCAGGTCGGCCGCGCCGGCCGAGCTGTGGAGCACGCCGAGGTGATCTTGTTGCCGGGCCCGGAGGACATCGCGATCTGGCGCTACTTCGCCTCCCTCGCGTTCCCGCCGGAGGAGCAGGTGCGCGCGGTGCTGGCCGCGCTGTCGCCGGACCGTGCACTGTCGACCCAGGGCCTGGAGCCGATCGTCGACCTCCGCCGGACCCGGCTGGAGCTGATGCTCAAGGTCCTCGACGTGGACGGTGCGGTCCGACGCACCCGCGGCGGCTGGCTCGCCACCGGCGAGCCGTGGATCTACGACACCGCGCGCCTGCGCCGGGTCGCCGAGGCCAGGACGGCAGAGCAGCAGACCATGATCGAATATGCCGGGACGACGGCGTGCCGGATGGAGTTCCTGCGCCGTTGCCTCGACGATCCCGAGGCGACGCGGTGCGGCCGTTGTGACAATTGCGCCGAGCCGCTCTTCGACGCGGACGTGTCGACCGAGGCGCTGGCCGCGGCTCAGACGTTCCTCGGCCACGCGGGCATGGAGATCTCGCCGAAGAAGCTCTGGCCCACCGGCCTCGCCACTGTCGGCGTCCCGCTGAAGGGCAAGATCGGTCCGAGCGAGCAGATCCTGCCGGGTCGCGCGGTGGGCCGGCTGTCGGATCTCGGCTGGGGCGGCCGGCTGCGCGCCCTGGTGGGCCCGGAGGCGGAGGACACGCCGATCCCGGACGAGATGATGGCCGCCGTGGTCGAGGTCCTGAAGGGATGGGCGCACGGCGCCGACGCCTGGGCGCAGCGCCCGGCGGCGGTCGTGTCGGTGGGCTCTCACCGCCGTCCGAAGTTGGTGGACAGCCTCGCGGAGCGCATCGCGGCGGTGGGCCGGTTGCCTCTGCTCGGGACGCTGACCTCCACGCACGCCGGCGACAACGGCCCTCGAGGCAACAGCGCTCAGCGGGTCCTGGCCCTGCACGACGCCTTCACGGTGCCCCCGGAGGTCGCCCAGTCCCTTCAGGACATCCAAGGCCCGGTCCTGTTGGTGGATGACATGGCGGATTCCGGCTGGACGATGGTGCTGGCGGGACGAGCGCTCCGCAAGGCCGGGGCCTCGGGCGTCCTACCCCTCGCCCTGGCGGTGGCCGGCTGACGGGAGCGGCGAGGGACGCGGGGCGGAACGCGATGTGGGGCGGAATGCAACGTGGGGCGGAACGCGATGCGGGCGGAACGCGATGCGGGGCGGTGGCACTACCCCGGGCGGTGGCACTACCCCGGGCGGTGGCACTACCCCGGGCGGCCGAAACCGTGGATCGGCTGGGCGTCGATGCTCGCCACCCGCACGTTTTCGCCGAACTCGGGGGCGTGGATCATCTTGCCGTTGCCGATATAGACGCCGACGTGGCTGATCGGTCCATAGAAGAACACCAGATCACCGGGGCGCAGGTCGGCCCGGTTGACGTGGACCGTCGAGCCGTACTGGCGGGCCGCGTTGTGAGGCAGCCCGACCCCGGCTTGCTGCCACGCCGCCAGGGCCAGGCCCGAGCAGTCGTAGGAGTGCGGGCCTGCCGCTCCCCACCGGTACGGCTTGCCCACCTGCCTGAACGCGAACTCCACCACCCGCCCGGCCGGGCCGGCTACATATTCCGGCACCGGCAGATCCGCTCCACCGAGATACCGGGAGCCGCCGCCGTAGGCCAACATTCGCATCTGTTTGAGCGCCTCGATCTCTCCTGTCACCGAGGCCTTCCTCGTGCTCAGTTGCACCTGCAACCGGCGCTGCCGGCCCGCCAGCGCGTTCAGCGTTCGCCGGGTCTCGTCCACCCGGGTCCTGGCCGCGCGCAGCTCGGCCACCGCCCGCCGCTCCCCGGCCGCCAGTTCGTGCAGCACCAGCAGCTTGGCCACGAAGTCCTGCGGCTCGCGAGCCCCGAACAGGGCGATCGTCGGGCCGCTGCGGGTTCGCTGGTAGGTCCGCCAGGCCAGCCCGCTCAGCACTTCCCGTCGCTCGGCCAGGTCCGCGACCATCGGGACGAGCCGCGATCCGAGCTGCCTGGTCTGAACGCCGGTGGTGGTCAACTCGTCGCGCGCGTCGTTGTATTGCTCCACCAGCACTTCAAGCTGCCGGGCTGCGGCCGTGATGTGCTCATCCAGCTCAGCCGCCGTGGGCCGATCCGCGGCCAGCCCGGCTGCGGGGCGCCGGTTGGCGGGAAGCCCGGCTGTGGGGCGCCGGTTGGCGGTCAGCCCGGTTGCGGGGTGCCAGTTGGCGGTCAGCCCGGCTGCGGGGTGCCGGTTAGCGGGGGGATCAGCAGCGCGGTGCCGGTTGGCGGGGAGGCCGACCGCCGGGGGACGGCCAGCGGAGAGGGCGGCCGCAGCGAGCCGGAGATCTGCCGTCCAAGAGCGGTCGGCGGACGTGCTGATCGCAGAGAGCTGGTCCGTGGGCAGGCCCGTGAGGTGCGAGCCGGCGTGGGCCGCTCCCGGGGCCAGGGCCGCCAGCAGCAGCCCCGGAGCCAACGCGACAATGATCCTTCGGGCGGTCACAGTAAGGGACACAAGTCCTTTAACGAGACAAAACACACAAAAGCCACGCGGGCGGGGTGCCAACGTATATACGGGTGGGGGGTATGCTGGCCGCATGACCACCGACCGCGACGAACATCCCGGCCCGCACGGTTACTCGGGCGACAAGGCTGCTCTGCTCGGGCGCCTGCGCCGCATCGAGGGCCAGATCCGTGGCCTGCAGCGGATGGTCGACGAGGATACGTACTGTATCGATGTTCTCACCCAGATCTCCGCCGCGAAGAGCGCCCTGCATGCCGTCGCGGTCGGCCTTCTCGAGGATCACCTCGCCCACTGCGTCGTCGATGCCGCACGTGCCGGCGACCCCACTGCCAAGGTCAAAGAGGCGTCGGATGCCATCGCCCGCCTCGTCCGTTCCTGACCGCAGCGCCGCGCGGGCGGAAGCCCAAGGAAGGAAGCCCATGTCCGTCACCAGCACCTACTCCGTGACCGGGATGACCTGTGCGCACTGCGTCCAGGCCGTGACCAGCGAGCTCTCCGAGCTCTCCGGCGTCGATGCCGTGCAGGTCGACCTCGCCGCCGGCGTGGTAACGGTCACCAGCGCCGCGCCGCTCGCCGCCGCCGACGTCCGTGCCGCCGTCGACGAGGCCGGCTACGAGCTCGCTGATGGCTGACACGCTTGAGCAGGCGCCGCCCGAGCCGAGGTCCGACGCCGCCGGCTTTCGGCTCGCCGCTTTCGCCGCGGTCGTCGTGGTGGTCCTGTTCGCGGGCTACGGCATCGGCCGCCTCAACAACTCCGTCGAGCGGGCGCAGGCGACTCCGGCCGCGACCGGCGACGGGCACGGCCACGACCCGGCCGCGCCCAACAACGCAGCGCCGAACACCGCGGCGCCGAACGGCGCCACCGCACCGCACGACGACGCGGGTGCCGCCCCGCACGTGCACAACGCGGACGGCACGGTCACCCAGGTGGCCGGCGCCGGGACAGCCGCCGAGAGCGTCGGCGGCCTGGCGGTCACGGCCGCCGGGCTGACCCTCGTGCCCGAGGCCGGCTCGGTCAAGGCCGGGCAGTCGCAGCCGTACCGGTTCCGCATCACCGCGGCCGGCGGCGCGCCGCTCACCACCTACGCGGTGGTGCACGACAAGCCGCTGCACTTCGTGATCGTCCGGCGGGACCTGACCGGCTTCCAGCATCTGCACCCCACGATGGCGCCCGACGGCACGTGGAGCGTCGGTCTCACCCTCGCCGCTCCCGGCAGCTATCGGGCGATCGCCGACTTCACCGCCGTCCTCGGCGGTCAGCAGACGCCCACAACGCTGGGTGTCGACCTGACGGTCGCCGGCGACTACCGGCCGGTCGCGCTACCAGCGCCGGTCACCCGGGCGACCGCTGACGGCTTCTCGATCTCGTACGCCGGCACGCCGCAGGTCGGCGCAACCCAGCCGCTGCTGATGACGGTGGCCGGGCCGGACGGCAAGCCCGCCGCGCTGGAGCCGTACCTGGGTGCGTTCGGGCATCTGGTCGTCTTGCGCGAGGGGGACGTGGGCTATGTGCACGTCCACCCCGAGCCGCAGCTGGTCGATGGGGCGGTCAAGTTCTGGCTGGCCGCGCCCGGCCCCGGCCGCTACCGGATGTTCTTCGACTTCCAGGTGGCCGGCAAGGTGCACACCGCGGCCTTCACCGCGATCGTCAAGTGAGCAGCGTCTCCAGCGCCGGCGTCACGCCCCACTGAGCGGTCAGCGCGTCGTATTCGGCGCGCTGGCCCTCGGCCGGGGCGGCGCCGGTCAGCCGGGCCCGCAGCAGCAGGTTGCGGGGCGTGTGCGCCGAGTCCACGAATTCGACGACCTCGACCCGGTAGCCGTGCAGGCGTAGCAGGGCCGAGCGCAGCGAGTCGGTGAGGACGTCGGCGAAGCGCTCCCGCAGGATCGCGTTCCGGGTGATCTCCCCGTACGGTGCCGGGGCGGGGTGGCCCTTGAGCTGGGCCGCGATGTCGTGGTGGCAGCAGGGCGCCGCCAGCACCCACTTCGCGTCCCAGCGCACCGCCCGGGCGAGCGCCTGATCCGTCGCGGTGTCGCAGGCGTGCAGGGCCAGCACCAGGTCCGGGGCCTCGGTGACCACCGCGTCCTCGATCGTGCCGGCCACGAACGTCACCGCGTCGGCGCAGCCCAGTTGCCCGGCGACGGCGCTGTTGCGTACCCGTTGGTCCTCGCGGACATCGACCCCCACGACCTGGACCTTGACGCCGCGGTCGGCCAGGTAGCGGTAGGCCGCGAAGGTCAGGTACGCGTTTCCGCAGCCCAGGTCGACCACGCGCAGCTCGGTGGGCAGCTCGTCCGGCAGGGTCGCGGCCAGGGCCCGCAGGAAGGCGTCCACCTGCCGGCGCTTCGCGGCCGTGCCGCCGACCACGGTGAACAGCGGGTCGCCCGGATCGAGCAGCCACTGCTTGGCTCGGTCGTGACCCTGGGTGACGGTGGGCTCAGCCGCCGCGGCCCGGTGCACCTGGGCGTCGCCCCTCTTCGTCACGCGGACCTGCACTGTGGTCGCGGCGGTCTCCACATGCCAATTTCCGAAGGGCTCCGCGAGCAGGGCATCGACCGCCGCCGCGGCCTCCGGGCCGGGTTCGACGTTGCGGGTGTACGGCCGAGAGCCGTCATCGGTCACGATCTGCAACCGGGAGCCACCCTTGAGGGCGACCGGCCGGAACTCGGCGCGGGTGACCGATGGGATGCGGCCGCGGCGCTTGCCGGCTGCGACCGCACGGGTGAGCGCGGGGTCGAGCAGCAGGCCGCGCACCTCGGCGAGGACGGCGTCCAGTGGTTGGGGCATCCCACCATTCTGCCGCGCGCGAATTCCCCGCCCGTCCGCCCGCCCGACACCGCCACCCTTGACCGGACTGAAGGCCCCCGGTCCGACCACCCCACCGCCACCCTTGACCGGACCAAACTGCTGATCTTTGGAGCCTGTTCTTTTGTTAGGCTTGCCTAACCAAGCATGAGGAGCTGCGATGACCCTGGCCGACCCTTCCATCGAGAAGCTCTCCGTCCGGCTCCGCAGCGGCACGCGCCTGGACCACGACGCGGCCCAGGGCAGCGGGTTCCTCGACGCGCTCGCCGCGGGCACGCTGCCCCGGCAGGCCTACGCGGATCTGACGGCGCAGCATTGGTTCATCTACGAGACGCTGGAGCAGGCCGCCGAGGCGATGGCCGACGACCCGGTCGCGGGCGAGTTCGTCTTTCCCCAGCTGACCCGGCTCCCGGCGCTGAGCGACGACCTGGCCACCCTGCTCGGCCCGCAGCCGAAGCTCAGCGAGCTGCCGGCTACCCAGGAATACCGCGAGCGGCTGCGCGCGGTGGCGTTCGACCGGCCGTGGGGCTTCATCGCCCACCACTACACCCGCTACCTGGGCGACCTGTCCGGCGGGCAATATCTGGGCCCGGCGATCGCCCGCGCCTACGGGCTGAGCGGCGCCGGTCACCGGTTCTTCGTCTTCGAGGGGATCTCGCCGCCGGCCTTTCGCACCGGCTACCGGGATTTGCTCGATCGGCTGGCCTTCTCGCCGGGGGACGAGCAGAATTTCCTCGCCGAGGTGACGGAGGCCTACCGGCTCAACATCGCCGTGCTGAGCGAGCTGAAGGAGCGCTGGGTATGACCTTCACCCCGGACGTGGTGGCGCAGATCGCCCGCCACATGAACGACGACCACGCCGAGGACAACGTGCTGATCGTGCGTGGCCTGGCCGGCATCGGGACGGCCAGCGCGGCCCGGATGTCGGGCCTGGACGCCGACGGGATGGATTTCGAGGCCACCGTGGACGGCATCGCGGTGCCGGTCCGGATCCCGTTCAGCGAGCGTCTGACCGAACGGCGCCAGGTCCGCGGCGAAGCGGTCCGGATGTACCAGCAGGCCTGCGCCGCCCTGGGCATCGCCCCGACCCACTGACTCCAAAAACCACGGTTCAGCGCAAAATGGGTGCCCCGCCGGCCGGCGGGGCACCCATTTTCGGTTTTGTCGGGATCAGTCCTGGTCGCCCGGGTCGACGCCGGTGGGCGCGTCGGCGCCGGCCGGTGCTGCCTCGCCGTCCTCCGACGTGGCCTCCGTGCCGGTGGCGCTGCGGGTGCCCCGGCCGCCGCGACGCCTGCGGCGGCGGGGACGGCCTGCGGCGTCGTCGTCAGCGTCGTCGGACTGCTCGTTGGAGTCGCCCTCAACTGCGGGGGAGAGCTCCGGGGTCGCCTCCGAGCCGTCCGAGAAGAGCGGGGCCGGGGACGCCGCGGTGGCCGTACCCTCGTCGGTTGTGGTCAGGGGGTCGCCTGCCCGGCGGCGGCGACGCTGCCGGCGGGGCCGGTCGCCGGCCTCCTCCGTGACGGGCGC
The DNA here is from genome assembly GCF_003947245.1 of Actinoplanes sp. ATCC 53533. Classification (NCBI taxonomy): domain Bacteria; kingdom Bacillati; phylum Actinomycetota; class Actinomycetes; order Micromonosporales; family Micromonosporaceae; genus Actinoplanes; species Actinoplanes sp. ATCC 53533. Next base: position 23,105 of record NZ_QHHV01000098.1, read on the forward strand.
GGCGGGGGCGGCGGCTTCCGGGGCCGCTTCCTCGCGGCGCGGCCCGCGGGCCGGCCGGTCGCTGCCGCGGCCGTCGCGGCTGTCTCGGCCACCCCGGCCGCCGCTGCGCCCGGCGTCCCGGCCGCTGTCGCGGCTGCCGCGCCGGCGGGTGCCGCCCAGGTCTTCCTCGACCTCGGCCGACAGGCCCACCCGGGTGCGCCCGGCGGTCGGCAGCGTGCCCGAGATGCCCTCCGGGATGTCCAGGTCGGAATAGAGCGCGGGCGACGTGTGGTAGGTCTCCGGCGGCTGCGGCATGTTGAGGCCCATCGACTTGTCGATGAGCACCCAGCGCGGCATGTCTTCCCAGTCCACGAAGGTCACCGCGACGCCGGTCGCGCCGGCGCGACCGGTGCGGCCGATGCGGTGGGTGTAGGTGTCCGGGTCTTCCGGGCAGTCGTAGTTGAGCACGTGGGTGACGCCGGAGACGTCCAGGCCGCGGGCCGCGACGTCGGTCGCCACCAGCACGTCGATCTTGCCGGTGCGGAACGCGCGCAGGGCCCGCTCGCGGGCGCCCTGGCCCAGGTCACCGTGGACGGCGGCGACCGCGAAGCCGCGGAAGTCGAGGTCTTCGGCGACCCGGTCGGCGGCCCGCTTGGTGCGCGTGAAGATCATCGTCAGGCCGCGGTCGCGGGCCTGCAGGATCCGGGCCACCATCTCCAGCTTGTTCAGCGGGTGGCTGCGGTAGACGACCTGCTTGGTCAGCGGCGACATGCCGCTGTCGGCCGTGTGGCCCGCGTGGATGGTCACCGGGTGACGCAGGAAGCGGCGGGACAGCGCGACGATCGGGTCCGGCATGGTCGCGGAGAAGAGCATCGTCTGGCGGTCGCCGGGGAGCATCGCCAGGATCTTCTCGACGTCCTCGAGGAAGCCCAGGTCGAGCATCCGGTCGGCCTCGTCCAGCACCAGGGCCTTGATCGAGCCCAGCTTGAGGTGCTTCTGCTTGGCCAGGTCGAGCAGGCGGCCGGGGGTGCCGACCAGGATCTCGACGCCCTTCTTCAGGGTCTCGACCTGCGGCTCGTACGCCACGCCGCCGTAGATCGGCAGCACTCGCACGCCCCGGGTGCTGCCCGCGGCGGCGATGTCCCGGGCGACCTGCAGGCCCAGCTCGCGGGTCGGGACCACGACGAGCGCCTGCGGCTGGCCGTCGGCGCCCTCGCTCGGCGCGAGCACCCGCTCCAGCAGGGGCAGGCCGAAGCCGAGGGTCTTGCCGGTGCCGGTCGGCGCCTGACCGATCAGGTCGGTGCCGCGCAGGGCGATGGGGAGCGCGTATTCCTGGATGGCGAACGCGCGCGTGATGCCGGCCGCGGCCAGCGCCTCCACGGTCTCCGCGCGGACGCCCAGCTCAGCGAAGGTGGGGCTGTCCGGACGGACGGGGGCTCGGGTGAGGACGGGGACCAGGGCGGGTTCTGTCTCGGTGTTCTCGATGTCGGTCATGGAGTTCTGCGGGTGCCTCTCGTGGTGCGCCCGTCGAATTCCTGGGGCGCGGTCTGGGTAGGGCGCGGGCCACACGCGAGATGCTCGCGGGCCGCACGCGCGTCGCCGCGGCGACTCGACATATCGAGCCGACATCGACGGCGACATCGGCAAGTCTACCCGACAGAGAGATTTCGCACCTCAGGGCGAAGGTGACGGTGCTGCATAGATACAGCAGGGAGCCCCGTACGGGACTCCCTGCCGCGCTGTGGTGCTCGTCGCTATCGCGTGGTGAAGCCGAACGGCCGCTCGGACTTTTCGGCGATCTCCACGTATGCCAGCTTGGCGACCGGGACGATCACCTTGCGGCCCTTCTCGTCGGTCAGGGTGAGAACGCTGTCCTTGGCCATCGCCTCGGTCACGGCCTGCTCGACCTCGGCCGGCGTCTGCGCGCTCTCCAGCACCAGTTCGCGCGCGGCGTACTGCACGCCGATCTTGACCTCCACGGGGGTCCTCCCTCTCAGATGTCTACCGACATGAAGGCTAGCCGATTTCTCCGGGCGTTCCGGGCGATGACTCACCCTGCAGCGGGAAGCTGGCGATACCGCGCCAGATCAGGGCGGCGACCAGGGCCTCCGCCTCGGCCTTGGGGGTCTGCCGGCCGCTCGCCAGCCAGTACTGGGCCGCCTGGCCGGCCGCGCCGACCAGCCCGGAGGCGAGCAACTCGGCGTTCGCCTGGTTCTGACCCGTGTCCGAGACGACCGTGTCCGTGATCGCGGCGATGCAGCCCTGCTCGACCCGTTCGACGCGCTCGCGGACCTGGGGGTCGTTGCGCAGGTCGGACTCGAAGACGAGCCGGAAGGCCTCGCTCTCGTGGTCCATGAAGTCGAAGTACGCCCGGACGGCGCCCTTGACCCGCTCCTTGTTGTCCGGCGTTGCCAGCATCGCGCCACGCACCTTGGCGATTATCGCGTCGCAGTGCGTGTCCAGCAGGGCGAGGTAGAGCTCGAGCTTGCCGGGGAAATGCTGGTAGAGCACGGGCTTCGAGACGCCGGCCTGCTCGGCGATCTCGTCCATGGCGGCGGCGTGATAGCCCTGTGCCACAAAGATCTGCTGCGCGGCGGCAAGCAGTTGCTTACGGCGCGCGGAGCGCGGCAGGCGCGTGGGACGCCCCGCCGTCTGAGCCCCGCCGGACGCAGCGGTCATGAGAACCTCCGTGATTCATTCCCCCGCGGTAGGGCGCGGATTGCCCGGTTCGCCGTCTGTCGCGTTCCGGGCGGGCAAAAGTCGCGACGCTGCAACTTATCGCCACTGCAACCACACGGTAGCCTCAGCGGGGGCAAGCGAGGAGCGCACGGTGGACGAAACAGGGCATTCCGGTGACGCCGGTGCAGCGGACGGCGCCGCCGGCGCCGAGTCGCGCGATCGCACCCGGTTGAACGGCTGGGCAGCTCGGGAGAGCCCGTGGTCCAACGCGGGCGCCGCTCTCGACCCGGACAGCGACGTGCCCGCCTGGCGTCGGCCCGGCACCGAGGTTCGTCCTTTCACGCAGGAACGGCCCCTTCCGGCGGACCCTCCTTCGGGGGAGATCCGGCCCTTCGCGACGCCGCCGCCCCCGCCGTCCTTCGCGCCGGCGCCCCCCGACGGGCCGGCAGTCCCGGATCGAGAACGCCGCCGCCCCCCGGCTGGTCGGACAGCCGCGCCCGCTATCAGGACCTGCTCGCCCACCTGTCGCCCAACGGCAGCGAGCCCCGGCAGAACGAGCCGCCGCGGGCCGCTGAGCCGCCCCGGACAGCACCGGCACGGCCGGATCCGCTCTCGCCCGAGCTGCTGCGGCCGGAGGCGCAGGAGACCACCGAGCTGCGCGCGGTCAACGGGAGCCTGCCGGCCAGCGCGCCGCCATATCCGTACGAGGGTGATCTGGACGATGCCCGCCGCGAGCCGCCGCGCCCACCGATCGGCCAGCAGCGTGCGGCGGTGCCGGCCGAGCGGCCCTTCCCAGCGGTACGCCCGGCGACTCCCGGCGGCCGCCGGGCCGACTGGACGACGGCCGAGTCCGCCCGGCACGCGCTGAACTCGGCGACGCCGATGGCGGGCCTGCCCGACCTCAACCCGCTGGTCGCTACCGACGAGTCACGTTCCGGTGATCAAGGTCTGGCCCGGCCGTCGTACGATCCCTCCAGCTTCCCTCGCCGGCTGCCGTACGAGCCTGCCGACACTCCTGCCGGCTATGCCCAGCCTTTGGCGTTTCCCACCGGTGACCCCGGTCCGGGCGAGCCGTCCTTCGCCGCGTTGCCGCAGCGCGTACCGGCCGAGCCGGACGTGCCCACCGTCCCGGAGCCGCCGTCCGTGGAGCCGCCCGCCGAGACCCCCGCGCTGGCCCGCATCGCGACGCATCTGCGCCGCGGCGACGTGCTGTCGGCGCAGGAACGGCAGGAGGGCTTCGACGTGAACGCCATCCTCGCGGCCGTCCGCGAGGTCGACGGGGTGCGCGACGCCTCGCTGCGCTCGACCCCGGCCGGCGCGCACAGCCTGCGGCTGGACCTGTCCGAGGGCGCCGACCCCGCCGAGGTGAGCCGCCAGGTCGCGCGGCTGTTGCAGGACCGGATGGGCCTGGACGCCGCGATGAAGGGTGCCACCCCGCTCGGCGGCGGCGCCCAGTCCTTGGCCCCGGCCCCCCGCTCCGCCCCGCCCGCGCCGACCCCCCTGTCGCCGGCGCCACGGTCGGCCCCGCCGTCCTACTCGGCTCCGGCTCCGGTGTCGGCGGCCCCGGCGGCTCCCGTCTCTCCGCCACCGGTCGCCCCGGCGTCGGCGCCGCCGGCCCCGGCAGCGCCGTTCGTGCCCAGCCAGCCCAACCCGGCCGGCCGGCCGACCGGCGGCAGCTCGTCGCCGGCCCCGGCCCCGGGGAGCTACTCGCCGGGCCCGCGGCCGGTTCCGGGCGCCGGGGGCACGCTGCCGGCCTCACGGTCGGTTCCAGGCTCCGGCGGGTTGTCGGCTTCGCGGTCGGCTCTGGGCTCCGGGGGTTTGTCGTCGGGCTCGCGGTCGGGCCCGGCTTCCGCGGGCCTGTCGTCCTCGCGTCCGGGCACGGCGTCCGGGGGCCTGTCGTCGGCTTCGCGACCGGTTCCGGGTGAGGCGCCGACCAGCGTCGAGCCCGCGCCGCCGCGCCCGCTCGACATCGGTGAGCGGCCGGGCCCGCGGGTGATGATCGAGAACGTCCGGGTCAACACGTTCGGCACCGAGGCCACGGTCGAGGTGCAGCTCACCGTCAACGGCGAGGTGGCGTCCGGGGATGCCACCGGGCCCGCGGTCGACGGTTACCTGCTGCGGCTGTGCGCGCTGGCCACCGCCGGCGCCGTCGACGAGCTGCTGACGACCTCCGACCACGCGGACGGCCCGGCGAAGTGCTTCGTCGAGCACGCCGCGGCGGTGCAGTTCGGCTCGATGCAGGTCGCCGTGGTGGTCATGCTGCTCTCGGTCGGCGGCTGGGTGGAGCAGCTGTCCGGCTCCGCGGTGATCACCGGTGACGACCGGCACGCCATGGTGCGCGCCACACTCAACGCGGTCAACCGCCGCCTTGAGGCACTGTTGTCCTGATGAAGGGTGCGATCCTCGCGGGAGACGACCTCCTGCCTCCGGACGGCGCGGTGCCGCCGCCGTGGCCCGCCCGCCGGGTCGTGATCGACGGCGCGATGCTGCACGTGCGCGACACGCCGGCCACCACGCCGGAGGCCGAGCCCGCCGTCTACGTGCACGGCCTGGGCGGCTCCTCGCAAAACTGGACCGATTTCGCCGGCCTGCTCGCGGACCGGCTCGACGGCCAGGCCGTCGACCTGCCCGGCTTCGGCTACAGCGACCCGAGCCGGCGCTACTCCATCGCGGCATTCGCCGACAAGCTGATCGGCTACCTGGAATATGCCGGCCGCGGCCCGGTCCACCTGATCGGCAACTCGCTCGGCGGCTCCATCTCCGTGCGCGTGGCGGCGCTGCGCCCCGACCTGATCAAGACCCTGACGCTGGTCTCGCCGGCCATGCCGTTCCTCGACCCGCGCCGGACGGCACAGGGGCCGGTGCTGCCGCTGCTGGCCCTGCCGCGCGCCGACCGGCTCCTCGCCTGGGGGATGGCCCGGCTGACCCCCGAGCAGATGGCGCAGCAGGTGCTGCTCGCCTGCTTCGGTGACACCACGAAGGTCAGCCCGCAGCGCCGCGCCGAGGCCATCGAGGAGATCAAGCTCCGATACACCGTCGAGCATTACTCGAAGGCATACCTCGGGACGTTGCGCGGGCTGGTGTCGAGCTTCCTCCGGGCGTACCTGCCGGGGGTGAATTCGCAGTGGCGTCTCGCCGCGCGGATCACCGCGCCCACCCTGGTGATCGGCGGCCTCCGGGACGAGCTGGTCGACCCGCGGGTGCCGGCGCAGGTCGCCAAGGCCGTGCCGGACAGCCGGCTGCTGGTCCTGCCGGGCGTCGGCCACGTCGCCCAGATGGAGGTCCCGCGCCTGGTCGCGAGGGCGGTCGTCGGCATGCTCGCGGAGGTGGGTGCCCCGGCCGGACCGGAGGGCGCGCGCCGGGTGTCGCCACCGGCGTGAGCCAGGTCGCCCGGACGCCCGGCGGGGAGGACAGCGCCGGGCCGCTGTGGCACGCTGGAAATCAATGATCGATTCGCGGGTGCCCAAGGCAACCGCCGACCCGACCGCGAGCCGGGGTGGTCGGCGGCGCCGCTGGTGGCCGGTGGCCCTGCTCGTCGCGCCCCTGCTGGTGACCGCGGGGCTGCTGCTGCCCGCCGACCCGGTGCCGGTCTCCGCACCCGAGTCGGTGCCGCCGCCGGCTGCCGCGCCCGCCGCGGTCGCGCCGGCGCCGCCGATCTCGGCGACCTCGGCTACCGCGCCGCAGGACCTGTTGCTGCTGCCGGGCCGGGTGCCGACCAAGGGCACGGGCCGGTTCACGTACGCGGCCGGGCGCGGCAAGGTGCTGGGCAGCGCCGGTCTGCTGCGGCGCTTCCACGTCGCGGTCGAGAGGGGCGCCAACGAGGACCCGGCGGTGTTCGCGGCGCAGGTGGAGGCGACCCTGGGCGACAAGCGGAGCTGGATCGGCGACGGCAGGCTCCGGCTGCAACGGGTGTCCGGCATCGAGCAGGCGGACTTCACGGTGTACCTCGCCACCCGCGACACGGCGGGCCGGATGTGCCGCATCGGCGGGGTGAACATCACGGTGAACGGCCGGCCGTACACGTCCTGCCGAGCCACCGGCCGCGTGATCATCAACCTGGACCGCTGGCGGCTCTCGGCGCGGCCGTACCTGGTCGCGAAGGTGCCGCTCACGATCTACCGGCAGTACCTGATCAACCACGAGACCGGCCACGAGTTGGGCCACCACCACGAGGGCTGCCCGAAACCCGGCGGGCCGGCGCCGGTGATGGTGCAGCAGACCCTGACGTTACGGGGATGCGTGCCGTACGCCTGGCCCCGCCGCGGCAACCAGCGCTTCGAGGGCCCGTCCCGCTGAGCCCGCACAGCCGGGCAGGTGCCAGGGCGCAGGCCGGATCGGGGCCACCGCGTCGTGTTCCCCGGCCTTATGATCGTCGTGATCATCGATGGGGGACAAGTGAACAGACGACTGGCAGCCGCCACCACGGCTGTGTCGGCCGCGTTGGCGGCAACCATGTGCGTGCCGTCGCCGGCGCGGGCCGCGGACGCGCCGATCATCGACATCGGCATCGCCGAGGGTGCCATCGTCAACGGGCCGATCGTGTTCCGGCCGACGGTCGCCGACGGGGCCGACATCACGGCGATCCATATCAACGCGGTCGCGGGCACCTTCGGGGACCTGTCCCAGGGCGACTATGCGGCGCCGTGGGAGCTGCACTGGGACCCGCTGAACTTCGGGGATCAGGACGTGACCCTCTCCCTGATCGCGGTCGACAGCGCCGGCAACTGGACCGAGACCGACCCGGTGACGGTCTATGTCGACCGGTGGGGCCCGACGTACCGGTTCGAGAACTACCCGGCGGAGCCGGGCTGGGGCGGCTGGTACGTGAGCGTCCGCCAGCCACTCAGGATCAGCGCCACCGACCGCGCCGGCCTGAACAGGGTCGAGCTGCTGCAGAACGGCAGGCTGGTCCGGACCGTCGACCTGGGCAACAAGACCGCCGGGAAGGTGGCACTCGCGCTGGACCCGGCCACCAAGAACGGCGTCGTCACGCTGACGATCCGCCTCGTCGACCGGTTCGGCAACGTGACCTCGAACGACTTCACGGCAACCGTGGACATCACCCCGCCGACCGGGGTCTTCCGACCGTCGGGCACCCTCCTGCGCGGCACGTTCACCGCCTGGCCCTACGACCTGCATGACAACGTGTACGTGCGGTCCATGGCCAGCTACCTCGACGACCACAAGGGCGGCGGGGCCACCGACCGGTCCCCGCTGAGCGTGCGCGTCAACAGCCGCGCGGTGAAGGACGGCAAGCACACGCTCTCCTTCGAGCTCACCGACCTGGCCGGCAACACCGGCGTGGTCCGGCGGACCGTCTACATCGACAACACGGTTCCGTCGATCGCCGTGACCAAGGCGCCGAAGAACAAGGCCAAGCTGACGAAGAAGGTCACGCTCAAGGCGAAGGCGAGCGACAAGTACGGCGTGGCGAAGGTCCAGCTGCTCGTCAACGGCAAGGTGGTCGCGACGGACGTGAAGGCCGGATACCAGTTCACGCTGAACCCGAAGAAGTATGGCAAGAAGTTCACCGTGCAGATGCGGGCGTACGACAAAGCCGGCAACGTGCGGTCCTCCGCGAAGCGGACCTATCGCCGCTAGCGGAGTCGCTCACCGAGCGGGATGGCGATGCCGGACGGGATCCGCAGCACGGACCTGCCGGCCGTCATGCTGCGGATCTCCTACCGAGGAGCGAGTGCGGATGACGTGCCGGCCCGGCTCATGGTTCGGCTACGACCGCCGCGATCGCGGCGAGCGGCCGGTGGGTGCCATCGCTGGGCCGGTGCTGGCGCTCGACTTCCGTGAAGCCGGCCCGCGTCAACCGCGCGGACAATTCGTCAGCGGGCCAGCGATAGGCCGTCGCGACCTTGTGGTCGAAGGCGGCGACCTCGTCGCCGTCGAAGAAGCCGATCACCAGCGGGCCGGCCGGTGCCAGCACTCGCCGGAACTCGGCGAGGACCTCGTCGAGGTCGTGCGGCGGAAGGTGGATCAGCGAGTACCAGGCCAGGATGCCGGCGATGGAATGGTTCTCGACGTCGAGGCTCGTCAACGACCCGAGCTGGTAGTCACCGGTCGGGTGGGTGGCCTTCGCGTGGGCGATGAACTCGGGAACCATGTCGATCCCCAGCGCGTCGACGCCGAGCGACCGCAGGTAGCCGGTGATATGGCCGGGTCCGCAGCCCAGATCGAGCACGTTGCCAGGCTTGATCGACAGATGTCGCTCGATGAGGGCGAGGTCATCGGCATGCACCTGCTGGCTCGTGCCGAACAGCTCGATGTAGAGGCCTGCGACGGAGGTGTACGCATCCCGCACCTGCTCCACGTTCACCGCGTGACTATATGTCCCGATCCCAAGCGGATCGCCGCGCCCCGGGTGTGCCGTCACGGGCGGAGTGGGACCCTCTGGGTGCTTCTCTCTGGGCGTGGGGCCGAAACGCCGTTGGCTGACGTCCGGGTCTGGCACTCTGGCTTGTGTCATGGCAAGGGCGCCAAAGGATTCCGTAGATCCTCGGACCGCCGCTGAGGATCCCGCCGTCGAGAATCAGCCGACGGCGGTCTCCCGGCATGTCGACGCGGCGCCGGGGACCCGGTCCAGAGCGTCCGACGGTGCGAAGGTGGCACCTGCGAAGGCGGCCGTGACAAAGACCGCGGCAGCCGCGAAGAGCGCGACGGCGAAGCGGGCCGCACCTGCGGATCCCGCCCCTGCGAAGAAGGCAGCGGCGAAGAAGGCAGCGGCGAAGAGAGCGCCTGCGAAGAACCCAGCGACCAAAGCGGCGCCTGCCAAAGCGGCGCCTGCCAAAGCGGCGCCTGCCAAAGCGGCGCCTGCCAAAGCGGCGCCTGCCAAAGCGGCGCCTGCGAAGGCCGCAACTGCGAAGGCCGCGCCCGCGAAGGCCGCGAAGGCCGCGCCCGCGAAGGCCGCGAAGGCCGCGCCTGTGAAGGCCGCGAAGGCCGTCCGGACCCCGATGGCCTCCCGCGCGAAGGTCCGGACCGAGGCGGCAGCCACGACCGACGAGACCACCGCGATCGACACCGCCCTGTCCGTAGCCGCAGGCAGCGCCGACACCACGGAAGCCATCGGCCATGCGGATCCCGCGAACACCCCGGCGGCGGCCCAGCGCCCCGCCCGCCGCAGGGCGATCCGACCAGCGAACGTGGCCGCCGCGAGCCAGACCGCCGGGAGCACCACAACGGCTACCCGACCCTCTTCCACCACCCGCCCATCGGCCGGCCCGACGGAGGCTCCGCACCGACCGGCGGAACCGGACGCATTGTGCCCACCGGTGGAAACGCCCCACCCGCCGGCCGCGGTCAGGACCGCGGGAGCCGTCTGGCCTCCCGTCCCGGAAGCCACAGCCTTCCAGCCCGCCGAGACGGCCGCCCCGACGATCCAACCCGCCAGGGCGGCAGCTCAAGCCCCGGCCGCCCCGCCTTCCTCCGTCTTTCCGGAGGGCTTTCTGCCGTCACTCGGCCCGATTCTCGTACCCGCGTCGGCCGGCACGCCCGCCGCTGCCGCCCGTACCCGGGTCACCGAGACGATCATGCAGCTGCCGGATGCCGGCGACGGCATCGACCGGGCTGCCCCGCTGCCCGCCCCGCCAGCCACCTGGCGGTACCGGAAGCGCCGCCGCGCCGTCGTCCTGCTTTTCCTCGTCCTCGCCGTCATCGTCCTCCTGGTGGGCCAGATCTTGCGCGACGACGAAACCGCCGAGGCCGTGCCGCAGGAACCGGTGGCCGCCGGGCCGCCCGTCAAAGCGCGAGTCAAAACGCCAGCCGAAGCGAGGCGCAAGGCGCCGGGCAAAGCACCTGCCGCCGGGTTCGCGTTCACCGGTGGCTACGGGCCGGTGCTCGGCAGCACCGGCACGCTGCGGCGGTTCAAGGTCGCGGCGGAGAGGCGGCTGCGCCCGGGCGACGGCCGGGACTTCGCCGACGAGGTCGATCGGATCTTGGGGGATTCGCGGAGCTGGATCGCCGGGCGGCAGTTCCGGTTGCGGCGTGTGCCGGCCTCGGCCGCCGCCGAGTTCACCATCTATCTGGCCTCGGCCGGTGCCTCAGAGAGGATGTGCGCCGCCGGCGGCCTGCGGACCGAGGGCTTCACCTCGTGCCGGTTACCCGGTCGGGTGATTATCAACAACGACCGGTGGGTGGGCGCGGTGCCCGGCTACGGCGCGCCGCTGGCGGTCTATCGGGCGTACGCGATCAACCACGAGGTCGGCCACCAGCTCGGCCACGGCCATGAGGCCTGCGCCGGCCGGGGTGAGCCCGCGCCGGTCATGATGCAGCAGACCTTCGGGCTCAAGGGGTGCGTCGCCAACGCCTGGCCGTACCTGCGCGGCGAGCGGTACGCCGGTAACCCCGTCAGCTGATCGTGAATTCCCTCGTCCCGCATGTCGGGCCGGTGTTCCACGTCATGTCCATTCCGCCAGCCGACGAGCAACAATGGGTGGCACACCTACCGTCGATCCCGGGGAGTTCACCGTGTCACTGCCCCCGCTCGTCGAGCCGGCCGCCGAGCTGAGCATCGACGAGATCCGCCGCTACTCGCGTCACCTGATCATCCCCGACGTCGGGATGGACGGGCAGAAGCGGCTGAAGAACGCCAAGGTCCTGGCCGTCGGCGCGGGTGGTCTCGGCTCTCCCGCCCTGCTCTATCTGGCCGCCGCCGGCGTCGGCACGCTCGGCATCATCGACTTCGACACCGTCGACGAGTCCAACCTGCAGCGCCAGATCATCCACGGCATGTCCGACCTGGGCCGGCCCAAGGCCGAGTCCGCGGCCGACAGCATCCGGGAGATCAACCCGCTGGTAAACGTGGTCATCCACAACACCGCGCTGGACCGTGACAACGTCAAGGAGATCTTCAGCCAGTACGACCTGATCGTCGACGGCACCGACAACTTCGCGACCCGTTACATGGTCAACGACGCCGCGGTGCTGCTCGGCAAGCCGTACGTCTGGGGTTCGATCTACCGCTTCGACGGCCAGGCGTCGGTGTTCTGGGAGGAGCACGGTCCCTGCTACCGCTGCCTCTACCCCGAGCCGCCTCCGCCCGGCATGGTCCCGTCCTGCGCCGAGGGTGGCGTCCTGGGCGTGCTCTGCGCGTCGATCGGCTCGATCCAGGTCAACGAGGCGATCAAGCTGATCACCGGCATCGGCGAGCCGCTGGTCGGCAGGCTGATGGTCTACGACGCCCTCGAGATGGAATACCGCAAGATCAAGGTTCGCAAGGACCCGAACTGCGCG